>NZ_JASCAE010000043.1:0-132570 GCF_029967975.1 Pseudomonas sp. V98_8 | reverse complement strand
AACCGCCGACATTCTGCTTGTAAGGCAGACGCTCTCCCAGCTGAGCTAATCACCCGTTTGCATCTCCGAGGCCGCGAAATTTACGCAGGTAGCGAACCTAAGTCAATAGCAGGATTGAAGTTTTTCTGAAAAAGACAAAATTGTGTCTTGCACAGCTAGACCGCTTTCGCGAGCAAGCCCGCTCCCACACTGGATCTGCGGCAGACCACTGGATTGTGATCGACATAAATACAGTGTGGGAGCGGGCTTGCTCGCGAAGACGGCGGCACATTCAACACCGATGCTGAAGACAGCGTCCTTGCCCGATCTACTCGCTGTAGATCATTTTCTTGGTCATGCCGCCATCGACCACGAATTCCTGGCCGGTGACAAAACCGGCGTTCTTCGACAGCAGCCAGGCCACCATCGCCGCCACGTCCTCGACTGTCCCTACCCTGCCCGCCGGATGCTGGGCATGGTCGGCATCGGTCAGCGGCTCGGCACGGCGCACCGACGGGTCCCGCGCATCGATCCAGCCAGGGCTGACCGCATTGACCCGAATCTCCGGGCCAAGGCTGATGGCCAGCGCGTGAGTCAAGGCCAGCAGGCCGCCCTTGCTCGCGGCATAGGCCTCGGTATCGGGTTCCGACTGTGCGGCACGGGTCGAGGCCAGGTTGACGATCGCCCCGCTATGGGCCCGCAGGTATGGCGCACAGTGCTTGGCCAACAGCATCGGCCCACTGAGGTTCACCGCCAGTACCCGGTTCCAGTAAGCCAGGTCGAGGCTTTCCAGGGTAATGTTGTGCGGATCGGCAACCGCGGCATTGCACACCAGCGCATCCAGGCGCCCGAACTGCCCCAGCACCTCGGCAACACCCAGCGCCACCTGCCCTTCGTTCGAGACGTCCATGGCGATGAACCAGGCGTTGTCGCCCAGCACCTTCGCCACTTTCGACCCGCGCACCCGGTCCAGGTCGGTCAGCACCACTTGCCAGCCTTCGCTGATCAACCAGGCCGCAATCCCCAGGCCAATGCCCCGCGCCGCACCGGTCACCAGTGCCACACGGCCATTGGTGCCCGATGGCGTGGACAACTCGATCACAGGGCAGCCAAACCGCGCGCCAGGTCGGCTTGCAGGTCTGCCACGTCTTCCAGGCCGACCGCAATGCGGATCAGGCTGTCACGAATGCCCGCAGCCTCACGCTCTTGCGGCGCCAGGCGGCCGTGGGAGGTGGTGCTCGGGTGGGTGATGGTGGTCTTGCTGTCGCCCAGGTTGGCAGTGATCGAAATCAGGCGGGTCGCATCGATAAAGCGCCAGGCGCCCTCTTTGCCGCCCTTGACCTCGAAACTCACCACCGCGCCGAAGCCCTTTTGCTGACGCAGGGCCAGCTCGTGCTGTGGATGGCTCTTGAGGCCGGCGTAATGGACTTTCTCGATGCCGTCCTGCTGCTCCAGCCAT
Source organism: Pseudomonas sp. V98_8 (assembly GCF_029967975.1). Classification (NCBI taxonomy): domain Bacteria; kingdom Pseudomonadati; phylum Pseudomonadota; class Gammaproteobacteria; order Pseudomonadales; family Pseudomonadaceae; genus Pseudomonas; species Pseudomonas sp. V98_8. The sequence goes on along the minus strand of NZ_JASCAE010000043.1, from coordinate 131,132 downwards.
TCGGCCAGTTGCTGGGCGTTGGCGCAATGGGCCTTCATCCGCAGGTTGAGGGTTTCCAGGCCCTTGAGGAAGATCCAGGCGTTGAACGGGCTCAAAGTCGGCCCGGCGGTGCGCAGGAAGCCGACCACTTCTTTCATCTGCTCGCTGCGTCCGGCCACGACACCGCCCATGCAACGGCCCTGGCCGTCGATGAACTTGGTTGCCGAGTGCACGACGATGTCCGCACCCATTTTCAACGGCTGTTGCAGCGCCGGGGTGCAGAAGCAGTTGTCGACCACCAGCATCGCGCCCTTGGCGTGAGCGATTTTCGCCAGTTCGGCGATATCCACCAGCTCAGCCAACGGGTTGGACGGCGATTCGACGAACAGCAATTTGGTGTTGGCCTTGATCGACGCATCCCAGCCGGACAAATCCGCCAGGGGCACGTAGTCGACTTCGATGCCGAAGCGCTTGAAGTACTTCTCGAACAGGCTGATGGTCGAGCCGAATACGCTACGCGACACCAGCACGTGGTCGCCGGCGCTGCAAAGGCTCATCACCACCGCCATGATCGCAGCCATGCCGGTGGCAGTGGCCACGGCCTGCTCGGCGCTTTCCAGGGCGGCAATACGCTCTTCGAAGGCACGTACGGTAGGGTTGGTGTAGCGTGAATAGACGTTACCCGGCACTTCCCCGGCAAAACGCGCGGCCGCATCGGCGGCGGTACGGAATACATAGCTGGAAGTGAAGAACATCGGATCGCCGTGTTCGCCTTCCGGCGTACGGTGCTGACCGGCACGAACGGCCAGGGTATCGAACGCTACGCCTTCGAGGTCGCTGTCCAACCGACCGGCATCCCAATCCTGACTCATGCTGTCACTCCTTTCCCTATTCTCGTAAATTAAAAGCCAGATACAAAACCGGCCCCTCAGGGCCGGTAGTTACTCAATTGTTGTACAGATCGATGATCGCGCTGACTGCCTGGGTCTTGACCTTGGAGGCATCGTTACGCGCCTGCTCGATCTTGTTCAGGTAAGCCTCGTCGACGTCGCCGGTGACGTACTGGCCGTCGAACACCGCGCAATCGAACTTGTCGATCTTGATCTTGCCGCCACCGACCGCTTCGATCAAGTCAGGCAGATCCTGATAGATCAGCCAGTCGGCACCGATCAGGTCCGCAACGTCCTGGGTCGAACGGTTGTGGGCGATCAGCTCGTGGGCGCTCGGCATGTCGATGCCGTAGACGTTCGGGAAACGCACGGCCGGGGCTGCGGAGCAGAAGTAAACGTTCTTGGCGCCTGCTTCGCGTGCCATCTGGATGATCTGCTTGCAGGTGGTGCCGCGCACGATGGAATCGTCCACCAGCATCACGTTCTTGCCGCGGAATTCCAGCTCGATGGCGTTGAGCTTCTGGCGTACGGATTTTTTCCGTGCGGCCTGCCCCGGCATGATGAAGGTGCGGCCGATGTAGCGGTTCTTCACGAAACCTTCGCGGAACTTCACGCCCAGGTGGTTCGCCAGCTCCAGGGCCGCGGTGCGGCTGGTGTCCGGGATCGGGATGACCACGTCGATATCGTGATCCGGACGCTCGCGCAGGATCTTCTCGGCGAGCTTCTCACCCATGCGCAGGCGGGCCTTGTACACCGACACGCCGTCGATGATCGAGTCTGGACGCGCCAGGTAGACGTGCTCGAAGATGCACGGGGTCAGGGACGGGTTGGTTGCGCACTGACGAGTGTGCAGCTTGCCGTCTTCGGTGATGTAGACCGCTTCGCCCGGTGCCAGGTCGCGAATCAGGGTAAAACCAAGCACGTCCAGGGACACGCTCTCGGAGGCGATCATGTATTCGACGCCTTCGTCGGTGTGACGCTGGCCGAACACGATCGGACGGATGCCGTGCGGGTCGCGGAATCCGACGATGCCGTAACCGGTCACCATGGCCACGACCGCATAGCCACCGACGCAACGATTGTGCACGTCGGTGACGGCAGCAAATACGTCTTCTTCAGTCGGCTGCAGCTTGCCGCGCTGGGCCAGCTCGTGCGCGAACACGTTCAGCAGTACTTCTGAATCGGAACTGGTGTTGACGTGGCGCAGGTCAGATTCGTAAATCTCCTTGGCCAGTTGTTCAACGTTGGTCAGGTTACCGTTATGCGCCAGGGTGATGCCGTAAGGCGAGTTGACGTAAAACGGTTGAGCTTCGGCCGAGGTCGAGCTGCCCGCGGTCGGGTAGCGCACATGGCCAATGCCCATGTGGCCGACCAGGCGCTGCATGTGACGCTGATGGAACACGTCACGCACCAGGCCATTGTCCTTGCGCAGGAATAACCGGCCATCATGGCTGGTCACGATACCGGCAGCGTCCTGGCCGCGGTGCTGGAGGACGGTTAGCGCGTCATACAGCGCCTGATTGACGTTCGACTTACCGACGATACCGACGATGCCACACATGCGACGCAACCCCTACTTAATGGATCTGAACTGAACAACACTCACTGAGGCGTTTTGGCCATCGGCAAGAGCTGCTCCTTGAACGGAATATCAGCGGGTACGCTGATACCGCTGGCAAGCCACTGACTGCTCCACCCGAGAATCAGGTTTTTGGACCAATCTGCGACCAATAGAAATTTTGGCACGAGCTGCGACTGTTTCCACCACTCGTCCTGTTGTACCGGCCCCAGGCTCAACAGCCCGACCGCCACGACCACCAGCAGCACGCCACGCGCTGCGCCGAAAGCCATGCCGAGGAATCGATCGGTCCCGGACAACCCGGTGACGCGAACCAACTCGCCGATAAGATAATTGATCATTGCGCCTACGATCAGCGTGGCGACAAACATGATGGCACAGCCCGTGATTATACGAGCCGATGGGGTCTGGATATATCCGGCGAGGTACTCGGACAATGAGCCACCGAACATCCAGGCAACGGCTCCTGCGATGATCCAGGTCACCAGCGACAGTGCTTCCTTGACGAAGCCGCGGCTCAGACTGATCAAAGCGGAGATGGCGACGATTGCAACGATCGCCCAGTCAACCCAGGTAAATGGCACAGTGCAGCCTACAGACGGATAAGGCGGCGCATTTTAGCAGAGCCCATGCTTATCGGTAAGCTGCGATTGTCAGTGCATTTCAAATCGCGGCGATAGATTTAGCCACGTTCTGGTTGAAAGCGCACGACAAACCCCTTGAGGTTCTGTTGGCGGTTCAACAGGTCACGCAGGCGATCAGCCTCTGCACGCTCAATCAGCGGCCCGACAAACACGCGATTCTTGCCGTCGGCAGTGCGGATATAGGCGTTATAACCCTGGCTGCGCAGGGTTTTTTGCAGCTTTTCCGCACTTTCGCGATTGGCCAGGCTGGCCAGTTGCACCGACCAACTGACCGACAGGCCATTGGCGTCGACGCGGCTTTGACTGGTATCCGGCTTGCCCGGTGCGGCGCTGATCGGTTGCGACGGTGGCGTGGCGGGCTTGGCCGCCAGCGCCGGAACAGGGGCTGGCGCAGGGGGCGGCGTGACCGGCTTGGCGGCGGGTGCCGGAGCGACAGGTGCAACCGGTGCAACCGGCGCTTCCTGCTGGGCGATTTCTTCGTCGCTCGGCACAGGTTCCTGTGGCAGGGCCTGGGGCTCAGGCACCACCACGGACTCCACCTGCACTTGCGGCATCGCCGGCGCTTGTGGCGCGGCCGGAGCCTGGACTTCCACCTGGCGCTGTTCATCCTGGCGGGAAAACAGCATCGGCAGGAAAATCACGGCCAGGGCGACCAGGACCAGGGCACCGACCATGCGTTGCTTGTAAGCCTTATCCAGCAATGCCATTTGCCGCTTCCTCCGTGGAGCGCCGGGCCAGCCACTCAAGGGCCTCGGCAACACAATAGAATGATCCGAACAACAGAATCTCGTCGTCACTCGTCGCCTGCGCACACTGCCCTTCCAGAGCGGTGGCCACACTATCATACGACGTCACCGAAGCACCGCGCTTGTCCAGCGCGTCGCGCAAGTCGGCCACCGGTCGCGCCCGGGGCGAATCCAGCGGCGCGACCGCCCAGTGCTCGACACTAGCACTCAATTCGCCAATGACACCCTCCAGATCCTTGTCAGCCAGTAACCCGAATACCGCCAGACGCTTGCCCGCCGGTGGACGGCTGGCCAGGCGACGGGCCAGATACTCTGCGGCATGGGGGTTATGCCCCACATCCAGCAACAAATTGAGGCGCTTACCCTGCCAGTCGACCTGCCGGCGATCGAGTCGACCCACTATCCGCGTCGCTTGCAGCGCCTGGACAATCTGCGCGCTTACCCAAGGCAACCCGAGCAACAGATAGGCTTGCAGCGCCAGGGCGGCGTTTTCCATCGGCAGGTCGAGCAGCGGCAGGTCGTGCAATTCGACCGCTTGCCCCCTGGCATCGACGCCGCGCCATTGCCAATGCTGATCGGTAACACCCAGGTCGAAATCGCGCCCACGCAGGAAAAACGGGCAATTGAGTTCGCGCGCCTTGTCCAGCAGCGGTTGCGGAGGATTCAAGTCGCCGCAGAGCGCAGGCGCGCCCCGACGGAAGATGCCGGCCTTCTCAAAGGCCACCGACTCGCGGGTATCACCCAGGTAATCCGCATGATCCACGCCAATGCTGGTGACCAACGCCATGTCGGCGTCTACCACATTGACGGTGTCCAGGCGTCCGCCCAGGCCCACTTCCAGGACCACGGCGTCAAGCCCGGACTGTTGAAACAGCCAGAACGCCGCCAGGGTTCCCATCTCGAAATAGGTCAGGGAGGTATCGCCGCGACCGGCTTCGACCGCAGCAAAAGCCTGGCAAAGCTCGGCGTCAGTGGCTTCGACGCCATTGACCTGCACCCGCTCGTTGTAACGCAGCAGGTGCGGAGAACTGTAGACACCGACGCGCAGGCCCTGCGCCCGCAGCAATGAAGCCACGAATGCACAGGTAGAGCCCTTGCCATTGGTGCCGGTGACCGTGATCACCCGAGGCGCCGGCTTGCCCAATCCCATACGGGACGCTACCTGCTGCGAGCGCTCAAGCCCCATGTCGATGGCCGAAGGGTGCAACTGCTCAAGGTAGGCGAGCCACTCGCCAAGGGTACGCTCGGTCATAGGTTGGCAGGTACCGGTGGAACCACGACTGGCTCGATTGGCGCAGCGACGAATTTCGGCGTCGGCAGGCCCATCATTTGTGCCAGCAGGTTACCCAGGCGCGGACGCAGTTCCTGACGGTGAATGATCATGTCGATCGCGCCGTGCTCCAGCAGGAACTCGCTGCGCTGGAAGCCTTCGGGCAGTTTTTCGCGAACGGTTTGTTCGATCACGCGCGGCCCGGCAAAGCCGATCAGGGCCTTGGGCTCGCCGACGATCACGTCGCCCAGCATCGCCAGGCTGGCGGACACACCGCCGTAGACCGGGTCGGTCAGCACGGAAATGAATGGAATGCCTTCTTCACGCAGACGCGCCAGCACCGCGGAGGTCTTGGCCATTTGCATCAGCGAGATCAGGGCTTCCTGCATCCGCGCGCCACCGGAGGCGGAGAAGCAGATCATCGGGCAGCGTTTTTCCAGCGCGTAGTTGGCCGCGCGCACGAAGCGCTCACCGACGATGGCGCCCATCGAGCCGCCCATGAACGAGAATTCGAACGCCGACACCACGACAGGCATGCCCAGCAGGGTGCCGCTCATGGAGATCAGCGCGTCTTTTTCGCCAGTCTGCTTCTGCGCCGCGGTCAGGCGATCCTTGTACTTCTTGCCGTCGCGGAACTTCAGGCGGTCAACCGGCTCCAGGTCAGCGCCCAGCTCGGTACGACCTTCGGCATCGAGGAAAATATCGATACGCGCGCGCGCGCCGATACGCATGTGATGATTGCACTTAGGGCAAACGTCCAGGGTTTTTTCCAGCTCCGGACGATACAGCACAGCCTCGCAAGACGGGCATTTGTGCCAAAGACCTTCAGGCACCGAGCTCTTCTTGACCTCGGAACGCATGATCGAAGGGATCAGTTTGTCTACTAACCAGTTGCTCATGCTTTCTTTCTCCAGTACCGGCGGCCCGAACGCTCTGGTTCGCAGCCCCGCGTATGCCCTTGAGCTAAATTCATGTGTGCGGCGATGTTCGATGGGTGCCGGGTCAGTGCAGCGTGACCTGCGTACACCCCATCAATCCTCAGCCGTTTTGTACAGTGCAGTGGACGGCGGCAGTCTGCCAGCCGTCACATCAAGCTGCCACGGACTGCCTTGATAAACGCCTGAATCTTTGCGTGATCCTTGATGCCCTTGCTAGCCTCTACCCCGCCACTGACATCCACGGCATAAGGTCGAACCCGCGCCACCGCCTCGGCGACGTTTTCCGGAGTCAGGCCGCCCGCCAGGATAATCGGCTTGTTCAAGCCTTGCGGTATCAATGACCAGTCGAACGCCTGGCCGGTTCCACCGGGAACACCTTCGACATAGGCGTCGAGCAAAATACCGCTGGCACTCGGATAAGCCGCGCAAGCCTTCGCGATATCATCCCCCGCCTTGACCCGCAGCGCCTTGATGTACGGGCGATGCCAACCCTCGCAATCCGCTGCACTTTCATCGCCATGGAACTGCAGCAGGTCCAGTGGCACGGCGTCGAGGATTTCTCCCAGTTCGCAGCGGCTGGCGTTGACGAACAGACCCACGGTGGTGACGAACGGCGGCAACGCCTTGATGATCGCGCGCGCCTGCTGGAACGTCACGCCCCGCGGGCTCTTGGCGTAGAACACAAAGCCGATGGCGTCAGCCCCGGCCTCGACCGCCGCCAACGCATCTTCTATGCGGGTAATCCCGCAAATCTTGCTGCGAACGGCTGGCATGTCGATAAATCCTCACGGTAAATCCGGGAAAGTCCCGGATGGTAACAAAAGCGTTCGAAGGCGTCAGCCGTCAAGTTCGCTGAAACCGGTAAGGAAATGTGGGCCGATGTAACGCTCGGGCAACTGGAACTCGTCGCGGTACTCGACCTGCACCAGATACAGGCCGAACGGATGCGCCGTCACCCCGCCGGAACGGCGAATCCGGCTCTCCAGCACTTCCTTCATCCACTCCACCGGACGCTCGCCGGCACCGATGGTCATCAGCACGCCGGCGATGTTGCGCACCATATGGTGCAGGAAGGCACTGGCGCGAATATCCAGCACGATCATCTTGCCGTGGCGCGTGACGCGCAAGTGATGCAGCTCCTTGATCGGCGACTTGGCCTGGCACTGGCCAGCGCGGAAAGCGCTGAAATCGTGGGTGCCCACCAGGTACCGGGCCGCTTCGGCCATGCGCTCGACGTCCAGCGGACGGTGGTTCCAGGTGATTTCTTCGTTCAGGTGCGCCGGACGGATCTGGTCGTTGTAGATCACGTAGCGATAGCGCCGGGCAATAGCCTTGAACCGGGCATGAAAATGCGCCGGCATGACCTTGGCCCAACTGACGCTGACATCGTGCGGCAAATTGATATTGGCGCCCATGACCCAGGCTTTCATCGAACGCTCGACTTGCGTATCGAAGTGCACCACTTGGCCACACGCGTGCACGCCGGCATCGGTACGCCCGGCGCAGAGCAGCGAAACGGGAGAGTCGGCCACCTTCGACAAGGCGTTTTCGAGGGTTTCCTGCACCGTGAGCACGCCGGAAGCCTGGCGCTGCCAGCCACGATAACGCGAGCCCTTGTATTCAACGCCCAACGCGATCCGGAAAAAGCCGTCGGCCGCCATTTCGGCGGCCGGGTTATCTATGTTTGCCAAGGAGTGACAGCCTGCTGATTTACGCAAAGGGGGCATTATAAGGCTGCCGAGCGGGGACGCCAGTACAACAGAAGGTCCTGTGGTGAATGGGATACCCCCTTCGCGAGCAAGCCCGCTCCCACAGTGAACCGCGTTTCTTCAGGCAAAACGCAGTTCACTGTGGGAGCGGGCTTGCCCGCGATGAGGCCCTGCAAGCCACCATCGCACCGCCCGCAAACAAAAACGGCAGCCTCAATGGGCTGCCGCTTTGCTTACAACCGCTCAATCACTCAAGCCAGGCGCGCAAGCATCTCCTTCGCTTCGCTCTTCTGCCCGTCGTCGCCTTCGCTCACCACCTCGTTGAGGATGTCACGCGCACCATCGTTATCGCCCATGTCGATGTAGGCCTGGGCCAGGTCGAGTTTGGTGGCGACCTCGTCGGTACCGGACAGGAAATCGAATTCCGGCTCATCATCCACGGTTGCCAGGGCGTCATCCACGGTGAAGCTTGGCTCACTGATGCTCTGGGACAGGCTTTCCAATTCGGCGCTGACGTCATCCAGCTCAGTACCAAATGCCTGCTCAGGCGCCGGAACGTCCATCTCATCGGCCAGCGACAAATCGAAATCCGCCGGCAGGTCCAGATCGTCCAGGGTCACTTGTGGCACGTCCGGCGCTGGCGCGGCCGGCAGGTCCTTGACGTCTTCATCCAGGCTCAGCAGGAAATCGTCCTCGGCCAGGATCGCGGGCGTTGGCTCGCCACCGAGGTCCATGTCCAGGTCGAACTCCGACAGGTCATCGAGGTTTTCCTTGATTTCAGTCTGCTGCTGCAAGACCGACTCGAAGCTCAGGTCATCGTCCAGCGGGAAATCTTCCAGATCGGCCAGGGTTGTTTCCGGCTCCGGCTCCGGCGCTGGTACTGGTGCCGGCTCGACCGCGACCGGCGTTACCGGCGTGACATTTTCCAGGTCATCCAGACTCAAGTCGAACGCGCTGTCAAAATCGTCATCGAATGCAGCCGGTGCCTGCGGCTCGTCGAGCAACAGGTCCTTGACGTACTGTGCGTCCAGCTCGGCAGCAGCGGCGGCAGCGGCGATACCGCCCGCAGCGACCAGCGCCATGGCCGGGAAGCGGCTCTTGAGTTTTTCCACCTGGGCATAATTGTCGCCATTGGCGACCAACTGCCGCTCCTGGACCACGAACGCGTCGCGATCACCCTGCAAACCGTAGACTTCCATCAGCTTGAGGCGCAAATCGCTGCGTTGCGGCTCCTGCTTGACGCCCTCTTCAAGCAGCGCGGCAGCCTGATTCAGGCGACCGCCATCGATGTGCGACTGCGCGCGACCCAACACATCGTCGGAATGCTCGGCGGCTGGCGATACCAGTGGCGCGGCAATCGGCGGCGTAACCACGACCGGGGCAATCACCGGAGCGGGAGCTGGCGCCGATGCTGGAGTCGGTGCTGGAGTCGGTGCAGTGGCCAGTTTCGGGCTCGGTGGCGCATCCTCCAGGTCATCGAAGATGCCTTTTGACAGGTCAAGCTCGGAGGAAAACGCTTGCTCTTCGGCCAAGGCGCGGGCCATGCGCAGATGTTTCTCGGCTTCCTGCTGGGCTTTGCGGCGACGGGCCAGCAACAGCAGCAACAGCAACACCACCACTGCCCCGCCACCCGCCACACCCAGCAGCCACGGATTGGTCAGCAACTCATTGAATTTCTGCTCATCGGAGGCTGCAGGTTTCGATTCGATCGGTGTTTCTGCCGGAGCCGCAGCAGGCGTCGCTTCAGCCGGAACAGGCGCGGGGGCCGTTGCTTCGGCCGGAACCGGAGCCGGCGCTTCGGCAGGCGTTGCCGCCGGATCGGCAGGCACCTCAGCCGGGATCGCCGCAGCGGTCGCAGTTGTCGCAGGCGCTCCTGCCGCACCTTCGGCCTGCAATTTGGCCAGTTGGTTGTTCTTCAGCTCAATGAGGCGTTGCAGCTTGTCCATCTGGCTTTGCAGATCAGTCATGCGGCTTTTCAGCTCAGCACTGTCGCGGCGCTTGGTATCGAGACTTTCCTGGGTCACCGCCAGCTGGTTGTTCAAGGCCTTGGCATCGCCTGCTACGCCCTTGCCCTTGGCTTTTCCGGATTCGGCGGAAACCAGGCTCAGCTTGTCCTGAGCGGCTTGCGACGAAGACGCCTCACCGCGGCCGCGACTGGTCGCATCGAGTTGCTGCTGGCCAGTACCAGGCTTGGCGACATACCGACGCCCCTGACGCCAGGCGGTGTTCTGTGCAGTCACTTCGGCGATGGCCTTGGCTTGCGGCAGGCTTGTGCTTTGTGCCTGATCCGGCAGGCGCAATACCTGGCCGGTTTTGAGCCGGTTGATGTTGCCATCGATGAAGGCATCCGGGTTCAGCGCCTGGATGGCCAGCATGGTTTGTTGAATCGAACCGCCGTTACGCGCCTTCGCGGCGATTTCCCACAGGGTATCGCGCCGCGTGGTGGTGTATTCGGACGGTTTGGTCGCGCCAGTGACGGGCGTGGTACCGGTTTGAACAGGTTCAGCTTGCGCAGCCGCGTCAGCGGTCTGCGGCGAGAATTTCGACGGATCGAGCAGCACGCTGTAATCGCGCAGCAGTCGACCGTTGGGCCACATCACCTGAACCAGGAATTTCACCATCGGTTCGGTCAGGGGCTTACTGGAAGTGACACGCAGGATGCTTTTGCCGCTGGCGTTGAGCACCGGGGTAAAGGTCAGGTCGTTGAGAAACGCCTGGCGGTCGACACCGGCCTTGGCGAAATCTTCAGGAGAAGCCAGGCTCGGCACCACTTCGGCAGCGGTGAGCTCCTTGACGTCGAGCAACTCGATTTCCGCCACCAGGGGCTGGTTCAGCGTCGACTTCAGGGTCAGTTCCCCGAGCCCGAGGGCATGCGCCATACCGGAGGACAGCGCCGAGGCGGCCGCTATTGCTAACACCAGTTTGCGAACTTGAACCATAGCTTATCCTTAGTTTTCACATTCCTCGGCCAGCGAGGCAGATAGCCGCTGCCGTAAGGCATTGCGCGCGGGCGAAGGTCGCCGCGCGCGATCGTTTCATGCATGCCCTGCAAAGCCCTTCAGGGCGGCTCGCCTTCGACATTACGGCCAAGCATGACGCTCGTTTGGAAGTATCTTTTACAGCAGGTCTTTTATCAACAACTCGGCGACCTGCACAGCATTGAGCGCCGCGCCTTTGCGTACGTTATCTGACGTCAGCCACACATTAAGTTCCGACGGTTCGTCGATCCCCAAGCGCACCCGACCAACGTAGACCACATCCTGCCCTACCGCATCGCCGACCGCCGTCGGGTAATCACCGGCTTCCACCAGCTCGATGCCGGGAGCGGCCTCGAGCGCAGCGTTGACTTTTGCCAGGTCGATATCGCTCGCGCACTGCAGGGTCACGCTATAGCTATCGCCAAAAAACACCGGGGCTTGAATGCAAGTGACGGAAATCTTCAATGATGGCAACGCCATGACTTGACGCAGTTCGCGCACCAGGCGCTTTTCCAGCAGGGTATGGCCCTGTTCATCCGGCTTGCCGACCTGGGCCAGCAGGTTAAAAGCCATCTGCCGGTCAAAGAAGGTTGGCTCCAGTGGGCGCACGTTCAGCAATTCGGCGGTTTGCCGGGCCAGCTCGGTCACGGCTTCGCGGCCCTGGGCCGATACTGCCAGGCTGGCGGTCAGGTTGATGCGTTGCAAATCGAGCAGCCCCAGCAGGGGTGCGAGCAGCACCGCCAGGGTGGTGGCCGCCGGGCTCGGGCTGCTGACCTGGAATGGCTTTTTCAGGCCGGCCAGCACTGAAGCATTCGCTTCCGGGACCACCTGTGGCGCTTGCTCGGCCGGCAAGGCGCCAGACAGATCGATGATCGAGCAACCGGCCGCCGTGGCACGCGCGGCGTAACTCAATGTCACTGCCGGACCGGCGGCAAAAAACACCAACTGGACCTTGCCGAAATCGAACTCATCGACTTCACGCACCCGTACGTTCTTGCCGCGGTACGGCACCGAACTGCCGGCGGATTCGCTGCTGGCCAGCAGATGCAGGCTGCCGATCGGAAAATCACGCTCTTCGAGGATCTGCACAAGCGTTTCGCCGACAGTACCGGTGGCACCGATCACGGCAATATCAAGGGTCTGGCTCATGGTTTTACCTCTGGCGAAACGGGGGGAGCGGCACTTTACCGGGTGGGGGGCATGCAGGCAATTCTGCCGGATATTTGCTGTGGCTGTACCGACCCCTTCGCGGGCAAGCCCGCTCCCACAGGTTCAGCGTCGTCCTTGTGGGAGCGGGCGTGCCCGCGAAGAGGCCGGTATGGGCAACCAATAAACTTCAAACTGTCAGGAATAAAAAACCCGCACCTCTTTCAAGGCGCGGGTTCTTTAATGGCTTCAATCGATCAACGCTCGAGCAGGATCCGCAGCATGCGACGCAGCGGCTCGGCCGCGCCCCACAGCAGCTGGTCGCCGACGGTGAACGCGCCGACGAACTGCGAGCCCATGTTCAGCTTGCGCAGGCGGCCAACCGGGATGTTCAGGGTGCCGGTGACCTTGTTCGGGCTCAGCTCCTGGATGCTGGTCTCACGGCTGTTCGGCACCAGCTTGACCCAAGGGTTGTGCTGGCTGATCAGCCCTTCGATATCAGCGATCGGCACGTCTTTGTTCAGCTTGATGGTCAGCGCCTGGCTGTGGCAGCGCATGGCGCCGATGCGCACGCAGATGCCATCCACCGGGATCGGGCTCTTGAAGCGACCGAGGATTTTGTTGGTCTCGGCCTGGGCCTTCCACTCTTCACGGCTTTGACCGTTCGGCAGTTCCTTGTCGATCCACGGGATCAGGCTGCCAGCCAGCGGTACGCCGAAGTTTTCGGTCGGGTACGCGTCGCTGCGCATGGCTTCAGCCACACGACGATCGATGTCGAGGATGGCACTGGCCGGATCGGCCAGTTGATCGGCAACAGCGGCATGGGTCGCACCCATTTGCTTGATCAGCTCACGCATGTTCTGCGCGCCGGCACCGGAGGCCGCCTGATAAGTCATGGCGCTCATCCACTCCACCAGGCCAGCCTCGAACAGGCCGCCCAGGCCCATCAGCATCAGGCTGACGGTGCAGTTGCCACCGATGTAGTTCTTGGTGCCCGCGTCCAGCTGCTGGTCGATGACCTTGCGGTTTACCGGGTCCAGCACGATGACGGCGTCATCCTGCATGCGCAGGCTGGAGGCGGCATCGATCCAGTAACCCTGCCAGCCGGCTTCGCGCAGTTTCGGGAAGACTTCGCTGGTGTAGTCGCCACCCTGGCAGGTCAGGATCACGTCGAGGGTCTTCAGCTCTTCAATGCTGTAAGCGTCCTTGAGCGGAGCAATGTCCTTGCCCACGGACGGGCCTTGGCCACCGACATTGGAAGTGGTGAAAAACACCGGCTCGATAAGATCGAAATCCTGCTCTTCCAGCATCCGCTGCATGAGCACGGAACCGACCATACCGCGCCAACCGATCAGACCTACACGTTTCATCGCAACTACACCTTCTTGAAATGTGGGCCGCTGCTTTAGGGGGTGAAATCAGGCAGCGGGCCCGAGAGATTACAGATTCCGCAGCGCGGCGACTACTGCGTCGCCCATTTCCTGCGTACCGACTTTAGTGCAACCGTTCGACCAGATGTCACCGGTGCGCAAGCCCTGGTCCAATACCAGGCTTACCGCTTTTTCGATGGCATCGGCGGCGGCCTGCTGGTTGAAGCTGTAGCGCAACATCATCGACACCGACAAAATGGTCGCCAATGGGTTGGCGATGCCTTTACCTGCGATGTCCGGTGCCGAACCGTGGCACGGCTCGTACATGCCTTTGTTGTTGGTATCCAGGGATGCCGACGGCAGCATGCCGATGGAACCGGTGAGCATCGACGCCTGGTCGGACAGGATATCGCCGAACATGTTGTCGGTGACGATCACGTCGAACTGCTTCGGTGCCCGCACCAGCTGCATGGCAGCGTTGTCGACGTACATGTGGCTCAGCTCGACTTGTGGATAGTCCTTGGCCACTTCCTCGACGATTTCACGCCACAGTTGGCTGGAGGCCAGCACATTGGCCTTGTCCACCGAGCAGAGCTTCTTGCCACGGACCATGGCCATGTCGAAACCGACACGGGCGATGCGGCGGATTTCGCTTTCGCTGTATGGCAGGGTGTCGTAGGACTGACGCTCGCCGTTTTCCAGGGTGCGGGTGCCGCGTGGCGCGCCAAAGTAGATACCGCCGGTCAGCTCGCGAACGATCAGGATGTCCAGGCCGGCAACGATTTCCGGTTTCAGGCTGGAAGCCTCGGCCAGTTGCGGGTACAGGATCGCCGGACGCAGGTTGCCGAACAAGCCCAGTTGCGCACGAATTTTCAGCAGACCGCGTTCAGGACGGATGTCACGCTCGATGGTGTCCCATTTCGGGCCGCCCACCGCGCCCAACAGTACGGCGTCCGCCGCGCGGGCACGCTCCAGGGTTTCATCGGCCAAAGGCACGCCGTGCTTGTCGATGGCCGCGCCACCGATCACGTCGTGACTCAGCTCGAAGCCCAGGGCGAACTTGTCGTTGGCCAGTTCCAGCACCTTGACCGCTTCGGCCATGATTTCCGGGCCAATACCGTCACCTGGTAGAATCAGAATCTGCTTGCTCATGCGTTCCTCATGTCATCAGTCGGTGCGCCCTCGGGCGCTCCCGGAAAAAGTCTGTTAGTCGCTTATCTTTCAGCCATCAGCACCAACACATCGGTACTGAACGATCCATCGGCTTCAATCTCAAAATATTCGCGCACTTCGTTACCCATCGACTGCTGCAACTCGCGGATCGCCGCGCGCATCACCTGTGGCGTGCGCATGCGCTCGACCCAGGAGCTGTACTCCAATCGCAGCCGCTGGCGGCTGGTGCTGCGGGTATGCAGCCCCGCCTCACTGACCTGGCGCAACCACTCACCGGCGCTATAGTCGCGCACATGGCTGGTGTCGCGCAGCACTTCGACGCTTTGCAGGTAAGTGTCGAACAATGGGCTGCCTGGTGACAACACGTCGATGAAAGCCGCTACGCCACCGGGTTTCAGCACCCGGCGCACTTCCCGCAAGGCCAGGCCGAGATCGCTCCAATGGTGCGCCGAATAGCGGCTGAAAACGAAATCGAACTCGCCATCGGCGAACGGCAGTCGCTCGGCGGCGCCGTTGACCGTGGTCACATTGTTCAAACCCCGATCAATGGCGGCGGCGGCGACCACGTCGAGCATTTGCTGCGACAGGTCGTAGGCCACCACTTCCTTGACCAGCGAGGCCACCTGAAAACTCACGTGACCGGCACCGCAGCCCAGGTCCAGGACCCGCGCCTCGCCCTGCCCCGCCAGTTCGGCCTGCAGCAGCGCGAATTCGGTGCCTTGAGCGTGTACGGCGCTGCTCAGGTAGGCCGCGGCCTGTTCACCGAATTGCTTTTGGACGACCTGGCTGTGCTGGGCGGTGCTGGTCATGGGGACTTCCTTTTTCAGGGTTTGGTCTTGTGGTGCCTGTCCGGGCCCTATCGCTGGCACTAACTAACGAGAATCAAGCGTCGCGAAACAACCACGGCTGGCTGGCACGGTGCTTGGCTTCGAACGCCGCAATCGCATCACCGTCCTGCAACGTCAGGCCAATGTCATCCAGGCCATTGAGCAGGCAGTGCTTGCGGAACGCGTCGATTTCAAAGCTCAGCACTTTGCCGTCCGGGCGGGTCACGGTCTGGGCCTGCAGATCGATCTGCAGCTGGTAGCCCGGATTGGCCTCGACCTGCTGGAACAGCTCGTCGACTTCAGCGTCGCTCAAGATGATCGGCAGCAAGCCGTTCTTGAAGCTGTTGTTGAAGAAAATGTCGGCATAGCTCGGCGCGATGATGCTGCGGAAACCGTACTCTTCCAGCGCCCATGGCGCGTGCTCGCGGCTGGAGCCGCAGCCGAAGTTCTCGCGGGCCAACAGCACGCTGGCGCCTTGGTAACGCTCGGCGTTGAGGACGAAGTCCTTGTTCAATGGGCGCTTGGAGTTGTCCTGATAGGGCTGACCCACGTCCAGGTAACGCCATTCGTCGAACAGGTTCGGACCGAAACCGGTGCGCTTGATCGACTTCAAGAATTGCTTCGGGATGATCTGGTCGGTGTCGACGTTGGCACGATCCAGAGGCGCGACAAGTCCAGTGTGCTGGGTAAAAGCTTTCATGCTGCGCTCCTTTAGATCAATTCACGGACGTCGACGAAACGACCGTTCACCGCGGCGGCGGCGGCCATGGCCGGGCTCACGAGGTGGGTTCGACCACCGGCACCCTGGCGGCCTTCGAAGTTGCGGTTCGACGTGGAAGCGCAATGCTCGCCAGACTCCAAGCGGTCCGGGTTCATCGCCAGGCACATCGAGCAACCCGGTTCGCGCCATTCGAAACCGGCTTCGAGGAAAATCTTGTCCAGGCCTTCCGACTCAGCCTGTGCCTTCACCAGGCCCGAACCCGGCACCACAATGGCCTGCTTGATCGTGGAGGCCACCTTGCGGCCCTTGGCGATCACCGCCGCAGCGCGCAGGTCTTCGATCCGCGAGTTGGTGCAGGAGCCGATGAACACACGGTCCAACTGAATGTCGGTGATCGCCTGATTGGCGGTCAAACCCATGTACTTCAGGGCGCGTTCGATGGAACCGCGCTTGACCAGGTCCATTTCCTTCGCAGGGTCCGGAACGTGCTGGTCGACCGCCAGGACCATCTCGGGCGAAGTGCCCCAGCTGACTTGCGGCTTGATCTGGGTCGCGTCGAGCTCGACAACCGTGTCGAACACCGCGTCGGCATCGGACACCAGGTCTTTCCAGGCTTCGACGGCCAAATCCCATTCCGCGCCTTTCGGGGCGAATGGACGGCCCTTCACGTAAGCCACGGTTTTTTCATCGGCGGCCACCAGGCCAACGCGAGCACCGGCCTCGATGGACATGTTGCAGATGGTCATGCGGCCTTCAACGGACAGGTCGCGAATCGCGCTGCCGGCGAATTCGATGGCGTGGCCGTTACCACCGGCGGTACCGATCTTGCCAATCACGGCGAGCACGATGTCCTTGGCAGTCACGCCAAACGGCAATTGGCCTTCGACGCGAACCAGCATGTTCTTCATTTTCTTGGCAACCAGGCACTGGGTGGCGAGCACGTGCTCGACCTCGGAAGTGCCGATACCGTGGGCCAGGGCACCGAACGCGCCGTGGGTCGAGGTATGGGAGTCGCCGCAGACCACGGTCATGCCCGGCAAAGTAGCGCCCTGCTCCGGGCCGATGACGTGGACGATGCCTTGGCGGACGTCATTCATCTTGAATTCGACGATGCCGTATTCATCGCAGTTATCGTCGAGGGTCTGGACCTGCAAACGCGAGACCTGGTCGGCAATGGCTGCGATGCCGCCCTTGCGCTCAGGGGTAGTCGGTACGTTGTGGTCCGGGGTCGCGATGTTGGCATCGATGCGCCAAGGCTTGCGCCCGGCCAGCCGCAGGCCTTCGAACGCTTGCGGCGAAGTCACTTCGTGGATGATGTGACGATCGATGTAGATCAGCGCCGAGCCATCGTCGCGCTGTTTGACCAAATGCGAATCCCAGAGCTTGTCGTAGAGCGTTTTGCCGGCCATCAGACGGTTTCCTCATCAGCTTGTTTCTATGCCCTGGGTCTTGAGTGATTCAATAACCCTTTGGCTTGTGAGGCTGATCCTATGGGGTTAGATTAAATAACTCAAATTCATATTTTTTATGCTTTGGATAACCAACTGGAATACAGCAATGGACCTCGCCAATCTCAATGCCTTTATTGCCATCGCCGAGACCGGAAGCTTCTCCGGCGCCGGCGAGCGACTGCATCTGACCCAACCGGCGATCAGCAAGCGCATCGCTGGCCTGGAGCAGCAATTGAAGGTGCGCCTGTTCGATCGGCTGGGCCGCGAAGTCGGCCTGACCGAGGCCGGCCGCGCCCTGCTGCCCCGGGCCTATCAAATCCTGAATGTCCTCGATGATACGCGCCGCGCCCTGACCAACCTCACCGGGGAGGTGACCGGTCGTCTGACCTTGGCCACCAGTCACCATATCGGCCTGCACCGTTTGCCGCCTTTATTGAGAGAGTTCACCCGGCGTTATCCCGAGGTGGCGCTGGATATCCAGTTTCTCGATTCGGAAGTGGCCTACGAAGAAATCCTCCATGGTCGGGCTGAACTGGCGGTCATCACCCTGGCGCCGGAGCCCCATGCCCTGGTCAAGGCCACACCGGTGTGGGACGACCCGCTGGACTTTGTGGTCGCCCCGGAGCATTCGTTGCTCGGCAACGGCAAGGTCAGCCTCGCGGACATCGCCCGACACCCGGCGGTGTTCCCCGGTGGCAACACGTTCACCCATCACATTGTCCAACGCCTGTTCGAGGCCCAAGGCCTGACGCCGAACATCGCCATGAGTACCAATTACCTTGAAACCATCAAGATGATGGTGTCGATCGGCCTGGCCTGGAGTGTCTTGCCACGCACCATGCTCGACGACCAGGTTGCGCGAATACCTTTACCGGGCATACAACTGACTCGCCAGCTAGGCTATATCCTGCACACAGAAAGGACGCTATCGAATGCAGCACGGGCCTTCATGGCCTTACTGGATGCCCAGATCGATCTGCCAGGGACTCAAGGCTAACTTGTGCTACTCCTATAGAGCCCGAATTTCTGTACCCGAGACCCCATTCAGCTCAAGGCTTGCCAATGCCGAAATCTGTTGACCGTATTCCGCCGATGCCGCGCATCCAGGCGCTTGACCCGAAAAGCTCCGAACAAAGCTGGGAAAGTGCCTCGCAATTGCTGGCCGCGCTCAATGGCGCGCGGCTGGGCGCGTGGTATTGGGATATCGAGCGTGGGCAGATCAGTTGGTCCCGGGGCACGCAGGCGCTGTTTGGCTTCGATCCCCGGCAACCGTTGCCGGCCGACCTCGAATACCTCGACTTGCTGCCTGCCGAAGATCGGGCAAAGACCCTTCGCGCCTTCCATGCCGTGATCGCAGGCGCACCGCTCGAGCAAGCGATGCACCACCGCGTTCGCTGGCCCGACGGCAGCCTGCATTGGCTGGAGATCAGCGGCAGCCTGCTGCCGGACAAATTCGGCCGCCCCCGAATGATTGGCGTAATCCGCGAAATCACCCACCAGCGCCTGCGCGAACAGGCGCTGAGCAGTTCGGAAAAACGCTTCGCGACGCTGTTTCACCTGTGCCCGAACATGGTCCTGCTGACGCGCCAGGATGACGGCCTGATCACCGAAGCCAACCAGTATTTCGAAAGCCTGTTCGGCTGGCCGGTACAGGACGCGATCGGCCGCACCACGCTGGAACTGGGCCTCTGGGTGCACCCCGAGCAACGCGCCCAATTGGTCAAGGCCACCAAGGCCAAGGGCGAGCTGACCAATATGGAGGTGCAGTTTCGCGCCAGCAACGGGCAGGTCCACGATGGCATCCTCAGTGCGCAAAAGGTCGAACTCGAAGGCCAGCCCTACCTGCTGAGCACCTTCCTCGACACCACAGAACGCAAAGCGGCCGAACACGCCCTCAAAGACAGCCAGGAGCGCCTCGACCTGGCCCTGGACTCGGCGCAACTGGGCACCTGGGACTGGCACATACCCAGCGGCATGCTGTATGGCTCGGCGCGCGCCGCCCAGTTGCACGGCATGGAGCCCGTTCCATTCCATGAATCCTTCGACGACTTTTTCGAAGGCGTGCCCGGCGAAGAACGCGACACCATGCGCGATGCGTACCGCAGCCTGCGCGAAGGCCCGGCCGGCAACTATCAGCTGACCTATCGGGTGCAAATGCCGGATGGCAGCTCTCGCTACCTGGAAAGCCGCGCTCGCCTCTACCGCGATGAAAACGGTGTCCCCCTGCGCATGGCCGGCACCTTGCTCGACATCACCGACCAGGTCGAACGCGAACAGCGCCTGATAGCGTCCGAAGAGAAATTCGCTACCCTGTTCCAGGTCAGCCCGGACCCGATCTGCGTGACGCGCCAGGACACCGGCCAATTCATCGAGATCAACTCCAGCTTCACCCAGACCTTTGGCTGGAGCGCCGCCGACGTGATCGGCCGCAGCGCCGACGAAATCGGCCTGTGGGACGCTTCGGCAAAAAGCCTGCAGCGGATCGAACAGGTGATTCGCGAACAAGGCCTGAACAATGTGGCAATCCTCGTCCAGCACAAGGATGGGCAATCGCTGACCTGCGTGATTTCCAGCCGTCAGATCAGCGTCAGCGAACAGTCCTGCATCGTTACCACCTTGCGCGACATCACCCAGCAGCAACGCTCGGAAGCGGCGCTCAAGGCCAGCGAAGAGAAGTTCGCCAAGGCCTTCCACTCAAGCCCCGACGCCATCACCATCACCGAACGCGATACCGGACGCTATCTGGAGGT
The DNA here is from genome assembly GCF_029967975.1 of Pseudomonas sp. V98_8. Classification (NCBI taxonomy): domain Bacteria; kingdom Pseudomonadati; phylum Pseudomonadota; class Gammaproteobacteria; order Pseudomonadales; family Pseudomonadaceae; genus Pseudomonas; species Pseudomonas sp. V98_8. Next base: position 110,961 of record NZ_JASCAE010000043.1, on the reverse strand, counting down.
CAACGACGGCTTTTGCCGCCTGACCGGCTACCGCGCCGATGAAGTGATCGGCCGTACCGTGTATCAGGTAGGGATCTGGGCCGAAGAGAAACAACGCTCGATGCTGCTGGCTGAGCTGCAGATCAAGGGCCGGGTACATCACCAGGAAATGCTCGGGCGCAACAAACGCGGCGAATTGCTGACAGTAGAAGTGTCGGTGGAGCCAATCACCCTCAACGAAACCGCGTGCCTGCTATTGACCGCGCGGGACGTCAGCCTGCTGAAAAATGCCGAGGCGCAGATCCGCCACCTGGCCTACCACGACCCGCTGACCAACCTGCCCAACCGCGCACTGCTGATGGATCGCCTGAGCCAGCAGATCGCCCTGCTCAAGCGCCACAACCTGCGCGGCGCCTTGATGTTCCTCGACCTCGACCACTTCAAGCACATCAACGATTCCCTCGGTCATCCGGTGGGCGATACGGTGCTGAAAATCATCACCGCACGCCTGGAAGCCAGCGTGCGCATGGAAGACACCGTCGCGCGCCTGGGCGGCGATGAGTTCGTGGTGCTGCTCAGCGGCCTCGAAGGCTCGCGCAACGAGGTCAGCGCTCAGGTCTGCGAGCTGGCCGATACCATTCGTGAGCTGCTGTCTGAACCGATGTTCCTCGACGGTCAGCGCCTGCAGGTGACGCCAAGTATCGGCATTGCGTTGATTCCCGACCATGGGTCCACGCCGACCGACCTGCTCAAGCGTGCCGATATCGCCCTGTATCGCGCCAAGGATTCAGGGCGCAATACCGCGCAGATGTACCACAACACCATGCAGAAGGCCGCAAGCGAGCGCCTGCGCATGGAAACCGACCTGCGCCTGGCGCTGTCGCGCGGCGAGTTTCGCGTGCACTATCAACCCCAGGTGGACGCCCGGGATAACCGCATTGTCGGTGCCGAAGCGCTGGTGCGCTGGAACCATCCGGAGCTCGGCGCGCAGTCGCCCACCGAGTTCATCAAGGTGCTGGAAGACAGCGGGTTGATCCTGGAAGTTGGCACCTGGATCGTCGACGAAGCCTGCCAGGCCTTCAGGCAACTGATCGCCGATGGCCGGGTGGACCCGCTGAAATTCAGCCTGTGCGTCAACATCAGCCCGCGCCAATTCCGCCAGAATGACTTCGTCGAACGCATCGAAAGCAGCCTCGCCACCTACGGCCTGCCCAGCTCGCTACTGAAGCTGGAAATCACCGAAGGCATCGTCATCCAGAACCTGGAAGACACCATCAACAAGATGCTGCGCCTGAAAAAACTCGGCGTGAGCTTTGCCATGGACGATTTCGGCACCGGTTATTCCTCGCTGACCTACCTCAAGCGCCTGCCGGTCGACACCCTGAAAATCGACCAGTCATTCATTCGCGACGCTACCACCGACCCCAACGACGCCGAGATCATCCGCGCCATCGTCGCCATGGCCCGCAGCCTCGGGCTGAAAATCATCGCCGAAGGGGTGGAGACCTCGGAACAGCTTGAGTTTTTGCAGGGGCTGGGCTGCCATCTCTATCAGGGGTATCTGCATAGCCGGCCGCTGCCGGTGGAAGACCTGCAAAAACTGCTCCTGTAGGAGCGAGCATGCTCCGGGCGGCGTTCCGACGATGGTCGTCAACGATAACGCTGGAAACCTGACACCCCGCGGCGCTCTCAGGTTCATCGCGAGCATGCTCGCTCCTACAAATCCCCACCTTCGATTCAATCCCCCTTTCCTACATACATTCCGGAAACGTCTGATTTACGCCTGACAGCCTCGTATAGAAACCTTGCGTTGCACTTTGCCTTGCCTCCAATCCTTCGGAGGCAGACGCAATTTGATGGCCAACAGACAAGGAGTTGCAGCTATGGCTAAGGGGTATTTCATTCGCAAGGGCGACAAGACCACTTGCGGCGGCGAGGTGCTGGAAGCTGATACCCGCGTCATGATGTTCGGCTTCGCCCATGCTCGCGCAGGGGATCGGGTTTCCTGTGGCAAAAACGACGAAACCTACGAAATCATCGGCGGCATCTCGTTCATCAACAGTCACGGCAGACTGGTGGCGGGATCGTTGGACAGCCGCAACAGCTGTCCCTGCAAGGCCGGGCTCATTCCTTCGTTTACCAACTCCACCTATGAGTCCAGACAGGATGCTGCGCCGCCAGTCGCGAGGGGTGCCCCTCCGCAGGAGTCCGCGCCCGCTACCACCAACAATCCAGTCGCGCCGCGACAATCCAGCTTCACGTCAGCACGAGCACCCTCACCGACGCTCAGCGAAGGGCCTGGGACCGTCTGTGAAAACCTGTGGCGCGGCTACCAGCAAAGGGTCGAAAACGTCGTGGCACCGGGCGGCAAGCTGATTGCCGACCCGAAGGCGCGCAACAAGGCGATCAATGCCGCTTACGCCCAGCTGTGGCGCCACGATCCGCGGTTTCAGTGGGCCGGGCTGGCAGCCTTCGCCTCCAAGCAGGTGGGCTGTGGCCTGCTGCACGCGGCCGACACGATCGAGAAAATGCAGGCGGAAGAGGAGGCAATGCAGCAACTGAAGGACAGCAGCAGGCAAGGGTTGGCGGGGTTGCTCAGCCCCAGTGAGTGGGAAAAACGCGCGATCATTCGCGAGTTTGAGCAGCGCCAACGCGAGTACGAGGAGGCCAATCGTGACAACCCGGTGTGGGGCTTCACCCATTGGGGGGCCGAGAGTCCGTTGTATTACTCGCAACGGATGTACCGGTTTGTGTACGAGATGCTGGCGATGGGCAATACCACGCTGTTCCTAGATGTGTATCCGTTGCATGTGTTCTACCAAGAGCGGGGGTTAGAGGCGCTGAAGGATTGCCTGGCTTCTCGGAAAAACATCTATGGCAGTAGTCAGCATCCGGTGCTGTGGCCGGTCGGACAAAAAACACTAGAGTTCGGTACTAGTCAGAAGGAAATTCTCCTGGCTTTCGAGGCTATTGAAGCCGGTAACATCGCCGAAAGCGTTGAGCATCTGGCTTGGCACGAGCAGCGGAACATTCTGCAACCGGCGATGTACAGCGACTGGCGGCTCAACGCGCTGTTGCGCAGTAACCATTTTTCCTACGTCATTGGAATCCCGGCCGGCGCTGCCGAAGCCGTCGAGCTGACGTTGGCCAGTCAGTGCCGGCGCATCGATGACGGACGCACCATTGGATTCAGCAACAGCATCAATGCCAACCTTGCCGATATCAATCAGCGCATGCCCTTCGTGCTCAGGGCGGCGAAGCAGTTTGATGATCTGCTGCAAAGCGAACAGAGAGAGCAGATTGAGCGGTCGATTCGGGATATCGCCCTGGGTGGTGGCGTGCGATGAGCCTGCTGAAGCGCGTGGGCTGGCGACGGGGTGCGTTGGCACTGGCAGTCGCGACCCTCCTGATAGTGGTGGCTACACAAACACTTTCGGATGAGCCGGAAATCGCCTTGCTGATTGGCGAACCTTGGGAAAATATGCGCAAGCGCTCCACCGCAGCGATTGATCCAGCCATCGCCGGCCATTTTTGGGGGCGTTTGCCTAAGTCGGACGCTCGCCTTCGTTTCATCGATCCTCAGTATGGGTTCATAACTCCGCTGGCGCGCTACTTCACGGTTACCTTCAACCGTGACGAGTCAATCAACGGTGTCAATATGTCCCCACAAATAGAGCCACTATTGCTCGACGACACCCTCAAGGTCGTACTGGATCTGCAAGAGCAATGGCGTACAGCCGGCTGGGTACCCATCCGCGTCGAAGAAGACCCACCATTCGCTGACACTCCACTCTGGCGAGCCCAATTGCGCGACGAGAACAAGGGCGGAACATCCTATTGGCATGCTGGCGACAAGTACCAGGTGATGCTGGTGGTCAATCGCTTCTTGGATTACAGGCATCCCACCGAGGAGCGCTACCTCATCAAGCTGTCACTGGCCACGCCATGGACGAATCCCTGACGTTGCGATATCGCGAAAGAGCAAGCCTTGAACATTAAACCCACGCACCAGGGGCCGCCCCCAAATCCATCCCCGGATGCCATCTACACTCAGTAACCATATCGCCTTCGCCGAGATCTCATCAACGTGCCCAGCATCTACCAGATCAAACCTGCATTCCAAAACCTCCTGCGCCCACTGGTCCGGCGCCTGTTCGACAAAGGCACCACCGCCAACCAGATCACCCTGATCGCCGGCATCGGCTCAATCCTGGTGGGCGTGCTGATCGCAGGTTTCGTGCATCACCCCTGGATATTCGTGCTGGTTCCGATCTGGATGCTGGTGCGCATGGCGCTCAACGCCATCGACGGTATGCTGGCTCGAGAATTCGACCAGCAGTCGCACTTGGGGGCCTATCTCAACGAGTTGTGCGATATCACCGCCGACTGCGCCTTGATCCTGCCCTTTGCCCTGCTGCCCGGCGTCAGCCTGTGGCTGGTGCTGCTGGTGACTTTGCTCGCCTTGTTCAGCGAATACAGCGGCGTGCTGGGACCGATGGTCGGTGCTTCGCGGCGCTATGACGGGCCCATGGGCAAAAGTGACCGGGCTTTCGTGTTGGGGGTCGTGGCCGCTGGCATCGTAGCGGGCTGGATCAGCCCATTCTGGATCAACGCGGTGTTCGCGATCATCGCGATGCTGCTGGCTTATACCTTGGTCAACCGGGTCCGCCAGGGCCTCAGGGAAGCACAAATCGACAGCTCTTCAGCCTAAGGAAATGGCAATGCGCGAAGCACAGGAACAGACCTTCACCACCCACGACGGTGTGCAATTGTTTTACCGCCACTGGCCCGGCCCCCCAGAACCGGGAACCCCACGCAAGGCCGTACTGCTGTTCCACCGCGGCCACGAGCATTCCGGGCGTATTGCCCACCTGGTGGATGAACTGGACCTGCCCGGCTTCGATTTTTTCGCCTGGGATGCCCGGGGCCATGGCCTTTCACCAGGCGCTCGGGGCGACAGCCCCAGCTTTGCCACCAGCGTGCGGGACGTGCAGACCTTCTGCGAGCACCTGAGCGCGTCCTACCAGATCTTTGAGGAAAACCTCGCGGTGATCGCTCAGAGCGTCGGCGCCGTGATCGTCGCCACTTGGGCCCACGATTACGCACCGCGCATACGGGCGCTGGTGCTGGCGTCTCCGGCGTTCAAGGTCAAGCTCTATGTGCCCTTCGCCCGCCAGGGCTTGGCACTGATGCGCCGGTGGCGCGGTAACTTTTTCGTCAACAGCTACGTCAAGGCGCGCTTTCTCAGCCATGACCCGCAGCGCGTCGCCAGCTACGACAACGACCCGCTGATCACCAAGGCCATTTCAGTGAATGTCCTGCTCGGCCTGTACGAGGCCGCCGATCGCGTGGTGGCCGACGCCCAAGCCATAACGATACCCACTCAGTTGTTGATCTCCGGGGCCGACTTCGTCGTGCATCGCCACCCCCAGGAACAGTTTTTCGAGCGCCTGGGCACTCTGCACAAGGAAAAACATGTGCTGCCGGGGTTCTTCCACGACACCTTGGGTGAAAAGAACCGTGGACACGCCGTCGCCAGCGCACGACGCTTCATCCTGCAGACCTTCGCGCAACCCATTGAACGCCCTGGCTTGCTGGCCGCCGATCGACTGGGCCTGACCTGCGCCGAATCCGAATCATTGGCCGCGCCGCTGCCGCGCAACTCCCTGCGCGATCTGTATTGGCGCATGACCCGCGCCAGCATGCGCCTGGGTAGCCAATTGTCGTCCGGGATCAAGCTAGGCTTCGACACCGGTTTCGACTCCGGAAGCACACTGGACTACGTCTATCGCAACACCCCCACGGGCACGTCGGCTGTCGGCCGCATGATCGATCGCAACTACCTCGATTCCATCGGCTGGCGCGGCATTCGCCAACGCAAGCTGCACGTCGAGGAACTGCTGCGCCTGGCGATGCAGCAATTACGCGACCAGGGCCGCGAAGTGCGCATCGTCGACATCGCCGCCGGACACGGGCGCTACATTCTCGAAGCCTTGCAGGGCGTCAGCCCGCTTCCCGAATCGATCCTGTTGCGCGACTACAGTGACATCAACGTGCGTGACGGAAGCGCGTTGATCCGCGAAAAAGGCCTGGAAGGGATCGCTCGGTTCGTCAAGGGCGACGCCTTCGACCGTGCCGACCTGGCCGCGCTGGATCCCAAACCTAGCCTGGCGGTGGTCTCCGGACTGTACGAGCTGTTCGCCGACAATCAGATGGTCAGTGCTTCCCTGGCGGGCCTGGCGGACGCGGTGGAACCTGGCGGATACCTGGTCTACACCGGCCAACCCTGGCACCCGCAACTGGAACTGATCGCCCGTGCGTTGACCAGCCACCGTGAAGGCCAGGCCTGGGTAATGCGCCGACGCACCCAAGCGGAGATGGACCAACTGGTGGAGGCGGCCGGCTTTCGCAAGGTCGGCATGCGCGTCGACGAATGGGGTATTTTCAGCGTGGCTCTCGCGCAACGGGTGTCTTGATGCTGCTCAGTGCAACGACGGCACGCGAGCCTGGTCTGCTCAAACCTGCGGTGCTCTGGCTGCTGCTCCTGGCGCCGTTGTTCTTCGGCACCTACGGTTTCGCCACCTGGTTCACCACCCAGCGCGACGATGTTGGCAGCCTGGTGTTCGGCTGGGAAAACCACATGCCGTTCTGGGCCTGGAGCATCGTCCCGTACTGGTCTATCGACTTGCTGTACGGGTTGTCCCTGTTGTTGCCCAATAGTCGCGAAGAACTCAAGCGGCACGCCTTGCGCCTGTTGACCGCGCAACTCATTGCGGTCAGTTGCTTTCTGATCTGGCCGTTGCGCTTCACCTTCGCCCGACCGGAACTGGACGGTGTATTTGGTTGGCTGTTCGACGTACTGGCCGGTTTCGACAAGCCGTTCAATCAGGCGCCATCGCTGCACATTGCGCTGTTGGTCATCCTGTGGACCTGCTATCACAAGCACTTGCAGGGCCTATGGCGCGGATTGATGCATGTCTGGTTTACCCTGATCGGGCTCTCGGTGCTGACCACTTACCAGCACCACTTCATTGATCTGCCAAGCGGAGCGCTGCTGGGCTGGCTGTGTGTCTGGCTATGGCCGCTGGAGGGACCAGGGCCTCTGCACGGTGCCCGGCTGGCGACCGTAAAAAAACGCTGGAGACTGGCGTTGTACTACCTGTCGGGAGCTGCCGTGTTCGCCGCCCCGGCCTTCTACTTAGGGGGAGCCTGGCTGTGGCTGGCTTGGCCGGCGATGGCCTTGCTGTTGGTATCGCTCAATTACGCCGTACTCGACGCAGGAGGTTTTCAAAAGCGTGCCGATGGACGCCTGTCCCCCGCCGCGCGCTGGTTGCTGATGCCCTACGTGGCTGCCGCCTGGCTCAACTCGCGCCTGTGGACCCGCAACAATCCGCAGCCCGACCAGGTGCTCGATGGTGTCTGGCTCGGGCGCATACCGACCCGTCGGGAACTCAAGGGCAGCACCTTTACTGCAGTGTTCGATCTGTGCGCCGAGCTGTCGCTTGATCCGGGGACCGTCGCCTACCGCACACTGCCTGTCCTGGATTTGACCGCCCCCACCACCGCGCAATGCCAGGAAGCCGCACTGGCTATCGAAAGCCTGCGCCAGCACGGACCGCTCCTGGTCTGCTGCGCCTTGGGCTATTCGCGCAGCGCCACGGCCGTAGCCGCCTGGCTGTTGCACACCGGGCGGGCCAGCAGTGTTGCCGAAGCCTTTTTGTTGATCCAGCGCGCGCGCCCGGGAATTGTCCTGGGGCCCTTTCACCGAGAGGCGCTAGAGCCGCTGGCGACCCCCATGGAGAAACGCAGTGTCCATTGATATGCAATTACAGGTGACAGCCAGTCTGTTGCGTCGTGGCGACATGCTGGATCGACTGTCCAACGGGCTTACCTTGTTGGGCGCCTTGTTCGGCCTGAGCCAGTCCCTCCTGGACGGCCAGGGGTTCTGGAGCGCGACCTGCAGCGGTGGGCTGCTGTTGCTCGGCCTGGGGCAAAAATACTGGGCGCTGCGGGTGGCATTCGATGCCGATCTGTTCCAACGCCTTGCCGAGCGAGCTGAAAACCTCCCGGAGCACACCCTGTCCCTGGATCAAGCCCTGACAACCCTGAATCTGCAGCCCGCCGAGCATGGCGGGCGCCCCTGGAGCGAACGTATCACCGGCGCCCTGAAGCTGTTGCGCAACCAGGCGCTGCTGGTGGCGGCACAGGTGCTGTTGACCCTGTTTTTCATTCTGGCCGACCCTTGGCTGAACTTTGCCGGATAAGGAGTTCCCATGCTCGAACCCGTGGTTGCCACCCTCATCACCTCGGCCGCACGCATACTGACCGGCGCGCGCAGCCTGTGGCTCGGCTGCGCACCGGAACCTGTACAGCGTATCTACTTCGCCAACCACAGCAGCCATGGCGATTTCGTCCTGCTGTGGGCCTCGCTGCCGCCGACCCTGCGCACCATCACCCGGCCCGTGGCAGGCTCGGACTACTGGCTGAAAAGCCCATTGCGGCGCTACATCATCAACCAGGTGTTCAACGGCGTGCTGGTTGACCGTGAACGCAAGGAACCCGCCGACAATCCCTTGCAACCGATGCTCGATGCCCTGGAAAACGGCGACTCGCTGATCATTTTTCCCGAAGGCACGCGTAACCCCGATGAGGGTTTATTGCCGTTCAAGAGCGGGCTTTACCACCTGGCAAGGCAATATCCCCAGGCGCAGTTGATCCCGGTGTGGATCGCCAACCTCAACCGCGTCATGCCCAAGGGGCGGGTCCTGCCGCTGCCGCTGTTATGCACCATCAGCTTTGGCGCCGCGTTGACCCTGGACGAAGACGAAAGCAAGACGCACTTTCTCGAACGCAGTCGCGAAGCGCTACTGAGCCTGGCCGGAGAGCATGCCTGACATGGATAGACAGACCTTGATGTTGTTCGGCGCGATTGGCGCGTTTCTATTGCTGGCCTCGGCAATTGGTTTCGTGCTCAAGCGTCGCAGCCACGGCAGCCCCAACCCGGTGATCGACAACCTCAACGCCCGGATCAACGCCTGGTGGGTGATGGTACTGGTGATCGGGATCGCCTTCTGGCTCGGCACCACCGCCGTGATCCTGCTGTTCTACACGGTGTCCTTCTACGCCCTGCGCGAATTCATGACACTCACGCCCACTCGCCGCAGCGACTATCCGGCTTTGGTCGCGGCCTTCTACCTGGCCCTGCCGCTGCAATACCTGCTGATTTACTACGACTGGTACGGGCTGTTCTCGATCTTCATTCCGGTCTACGTGTTCCTGCTGCTGCCGATCCTGGCGTCCTTGGGCGGCGACAGTACGCACTTCCTCGAGCGAGCCTCGAAAGTCCAGTGGGGCCTGATGATTGCGGTGTTCTGCGTATCCCATGTACCCGCCCTGCTGACCCTGGACATCGCAGGTTACGAGGGGCGAAACCTGCTGTTGATCGCCTATCTGGTGATCGTGGTGCAGATGTCGGATGTGCTGCAGTACGTGTGCGGCAAATTGTTCGGCAAACGCAAGATTGCGCCGAACCTGTCGCCGTCCAAGACCGTGGAAGGTTTTGTCGGGGGCATCCTGCTGGCCTCACTGATCGGCTGCGCCTTGTGGTGGATCACGCCGTTCACTGCCTGGCAGTCGCTGCTCATCGCCCTGCTGATCAACCTGCTGGGTTTCGCTGGCGGCATCGTGATGTCGGCGATCAAGCGCGACCGCGGAGTGAAGGATTGGGGGCATATGATCGAAGGCCATGGCGGCATGCTCGATCGCCTGGATTCGGTGTGTTTTGCCGCACCGATTTTCTTTCATCTGGTTCGGTATGGGTGGACTTGATTAAAAGAAACCGTTCCAAAAAAAAAGACCCCGACAAGTCGGGGTCTTTTGCTTCAGCCGGTCAAGTCGTCCTCAGACAACCCTGCCCGGTCCGACTCAATGCTGCAGAGCCGGTTTTTGTGTCCCGTTGATCGGGATGCGCTTGGCTTTGTCTTCTTCGGGAATCACCCGCAACAGGTCGATACTCAACAAACCGTTGCTCAGGTCGGCGGCCTTGATCTGGATATGGTCCGCCAGGCGGAAGGACAGTTTGAAGGCCCGCTGTGCGATACCCTGGTACAGGTAAGTGACGCCCTCGTTCACTTCACGTTTGCCGCCCCCACTGATGGTCAGCACACCTTTTTCCACTTGCAGCTCCAGGTCTTCTTCCTGGAAGCCGGCGGCCGCTACGACGATGCGGTATTGGTCGTCGCCGTGCTTTTCCACGTTATAAGGTGGGTAGGTGCTGCCTGGCTCGTTGCGCAGGGCGGTTTCGAACAGGTCATTGAAACGGTCGAAGCCAACCGAGGAACGGAACAGTGGTGCCATGGAAAATGCAGTACTCATGATTCAAATCTCCTGAAAACAGATCAGCAAGTTTTTTTGTCTCCGCGACCCGAATTCGGCATCGCGTAATCCTTAGATAGGGACCGCTGATTGGTTTTCAAGAGATTATTTTCTGCATTTTTTACAAAAAATTTCAGGCTGCTTCAGCCACCTGCAGCCCCAGCAGACGCGAAACCTGATCCAGCTCGGTCTCACGGCGCAGGACGCTGAACAACTCGACCGCCTCAGGATAATTGCGGGTCAACATCGCGAGCCACTGCTTCAAGCGGCCCGGCGATTGACGCGCTGTCATCTGCGCCTTGGCCTGCAGCCAGAAATCCTGGATCAGCGGCAGCAGCTCGGCCCAGGTCATCTCGACAACCTCTTCACCGGCCTTCGCCGCCGCGATTTGCCGGGCCAGATCGGGGCGCGAAACCAGGCCGCGACCGAGCATGATGTCTTCCACGCCGCTGATTTCGCGGCAACGGCGCCAGTCTTCGACGCTCCAGATATCACCGTTGGCGAACACCGGCACCTTGACCACGTCCTGTACCCGCGGGATCCACTCCCAGTGGGCAGGTGGCTTGTAGCCGTCAGTCTTGGTCCGGGCGTGGACCACGATATGCTCGGCACCGCCTTCAGCCAGCGCCGTGGCGCAGACCAGCGATCCGTCCGGGCTATCAAAGCCCAGGCGCATCTTGGCCGTTACCGGGATGTGCGCCGGAACGGCGCGACGGACATGCTCGACGATCTGGTTGAGCAGCTCTGGTTCCTTGAGCAGCACAGCGCCGCCCCGGGACTTGTTGACCGTCTTGGCCGGGCAACCAAAGTTGAGGTCGATCACCTCGGAACCCAGCTCGCAGGCCAGCGCGGCGTTTTCCGCCAGGCACACCGGATCGGAACCCAGCAACTGCACGCGCAGCGGCACACCAGAAGCAGTCCGGGCGCCGTTCAGCAGTTCCGGGCCGAATTTATGGAAATAAGCAGGCGTGAGCAGTTGATCGTTGACCCGAATGAACTCGGTCACGCACCAATCGATACCGCCCACTCGGGTCAGCACGTCGCGCAGGATATCGTCGACCAACCCCTCCATGGGCGCCAAGGCAATTTGCATGAAAAACACACTCAACGAAAAACGTGCGGCAGTTTACTGGATATCGCGAGAAATCGCAGAACCCTGTAGGAGCGAGCCTGCTCGCGGTGAACCTGAGAGCGCTGCGGGGTGTCAGGTTCCCAGCGTAATCGTTGACGACCATCGCGAGCATGCTCGCTCCTACAGGGGGGTGTCAGGCCGGGGCTTGCAATGCCGGGCCATAGCCTTCGATGAACTCCGCTGGCATGCGCTTGGGCTTGCCGGTGGACAGTTCGATGCAAACGAACGTGGTTTGCGCGCGCAGCAAGGTCGAATTGTCGCTGGGGCGCTTCAACTGGAAATGCCGGGTCATTTTCAGGCGCTGGTCCCAATCGACGATCCAGGTCGCCAACTGCAACTCGTCGCCTTCATAGGCGGCCGCCAGGTAATCGATTTCGTGGCGCACCACCGCCATTGCCCGGTCCAGCCGACGGTATTCGACCAGATCCAGGCCGAGGCGCTGGGAGTGGCGCCAGGCACAACGTTCGAGCCAGGTTACGTACACCGCGTTATTGGCGTGCCCCAGCCCGTCGATGTCCTCGGCGCCCACTTGCAGATCAATGATAAACGGCGTTGCCCGATCCCAGCCCATGCCCCACTCCCCGGTCAGATTGATTCGACCGGGCCAGTGTAACGGATGCTCAAGCCGATTGGCGCGATTGCAGGCTGCGACCGGCCAGCAGTGATAACACGCCATCAATCACCCGCGGGTCAGCCAGCACCCGCTGATGACCGCCTTCCTGCAAACGCAGCAGACGACTGTCGAACCAGGCTTCGTGGATCAGTTGTGATTCCTTGACCGGGACATGGGTGTCGTCCTCGGCGTGCACGATCAGGCCAGGCATGTCGAGCTGGTAGTGCGCGACATCCAGCATCGCCGCGCGCATGCCGACGTCAGATTCGACCTGGCGGATGAACGCCGAGCGGGCTTTCGGGGGCAGCCCCACATAGCGGGCGAAACCGCGCAATACCCCGAGAATCCTCGCCGGGGCGGCAATGCTGACCAGGGTTTCGGTGCGCAGGCCCATTTGCACGGCAAGCATGGCACTGGCGCCGCCCATGGAGTGGCCGATGACTGCTTGCAGCGGCGGCAATTCGGCGGCGGCTTCCAGCAGGGCTCGGGCGAACAGCACGACATTCGCCTCGCGCCCGGGCGAGCGACCGTGCGCCGGGCCATCCAAAGCGACAACCGAATACCCGGCATCGACCAGCGCCGTGATCAGGCTGGCAAACTGTGTGGGCCGACCTTCCCAGCCGTGCATCAAAAGCACTGCCGGGCCTTGCCCCCAGCGCAACGCTGAAAGGCCGAAACGCAAAGTGATGCGTTCGGATTTGGCCAGCAGCGGCAGTTCCCAATCACGCGGTGGAAAATCGCGCGGCGTCATGAACGCCAATCGCATTTTGCTCGCCACCAGCTTCGGGGCGAACCAGCCCAAGGTGCCATTAACGCCACGAACCCACTTCAACGTGCTCATCGCATTCTCCCCAGGCCGCAGCCTTCAGGTCAACGCACCGCCGACTTGGCCGCGCGCAGCAAACGATCGGATAAATCACCGGGGCCCAGCGCCCGTGCCAGCGCCAGGCCGCCCACCATCAAGGCCAGATCAGCCAGGGCTTTGTCGGTATCTTCAGGACTGGCCGCCAATTGCGCGACCATCAGCTCCATGTGTTCATTCAGTGCAATTCGAAACGCCTCGGGCAGGCGTCCAAGCTCACCGATCGAGGCCGGGATCGGGCACGCAGACTCGCTGGAATCGCGGTGTTTGCGTGACAGATAAAACGCTGCAACCAACGCGCGACGCTCTTCACCGGTCAACTCGGCATCCATGTCGGCAATCAGGTCACGGCGGTGACCCAGCAACTGCTTGAACGCTTCCAGCATCATCGCGTCCTTGCTTTCGAAGTGCGCATAAAAGCCGCCGACGGTCAGGCCGGCCGCGCCCATCACTTCGCCAACGCTTGGCTCGGCCGGACCACGCTGGATCAGCGCGGCGCTGGCTGCCTTGAGGATGCGTTCGCGGGTTTGAGCTTTTTTATCGTTCATCGTTGCCTCCGAATATTACGACTAGAATATTATTCTCATAATAATTTTCTGCAAGTCGTGGATGTGACCGCTGGTCTGAAGAACAGTTTGGGAGAAAGAGGGAGATTTGGCCAAACGCCAGACAAACAAAAGGGCCATTCAATAATTGAATGACCCTTATAAAATCCCGCAGAGCGGGTAATCGTGGCGTCCCCTAGGGGACTCGAACCCCTGTTACCGCCGTGAAAGGGCGGTGTCCTAGGCCACTAGACGAAGGGGACGCAAACCCTTCTATACAATGATCAGCGCTGAGAACTGATCGATTCAAGGCCGGTGTGGCCAGACCTTGAACTGTAAAATTGGTGGAGCTAAGCGGGATCGAACCGCTGACCTCCTGCATGCCATGCAGGCGCTCTCCCAGCTGAGCTATAGCCCCGGATTTTTCGCCTCGCGGCGGAGCGACATTTTGCAACATCGCTTCTGTAAAACTGGCGTCCCCTAGGGGACTCGAACCCCTGTTACCGCCGTGAAAGGGCGGTGTCCTAGGCCACTAGACGAAGGGGACGCAAACCCTTCTATACAACTGATCAACGCTGAGTGTTGATCGCCTCGAGGCCGGTGTGGCCAGACCTCGAAGTGTAAATTGGTGGAGCTAGACGGGATCGAACCGTCGACCTCTTGCATGCCATGCAAGCGCTCTCCCAGCTGAGCTATAGCCCCTCATCGTTGATGTTGCCGTTGGCTTCATCGCTGAGGACGGGGCGAATCTTAAGGGCGTATCGAAAGTCTGTCAAACTTATTTTTCAAAAAATTTAAAATTTTTTGCCGACATAACAATCACTTACCGCCCTCCCCTCGAAAAATCGGGCTGTTTGCGAGGAACGCAGACCCGTAGGAGCTGCCGAAGGCTGCGATCTTTTGACGTTGGCTTTTAAAAGCAAGATCAAAAGATCGCAGCCTGCGGCAGCTCCTACAGTGGGAATCAGGCAATAGCGCCCAACAGCTTTTCCCACTCCTTGTTTTCTTTCTTCGACACGCCACCCAGCAGGTCGATCGCCTGGCGCAGGCGGAATCGGGTCAGGTCCGGCCCGAGGATTTCCATCGCATCGAGCACCGACACCGAGCTGGCCTGGCCGGTGATCGCGGCGAACATCAGCGGCATGGCATCACGCAGCTTCAACTCCAGGGATTCGACCACTGCCTGAATGGTCGCGGTAATGCTGTCTTTCTCCCACTGGCGCAGGCTTTCGAGCTTCCACAGGATCAACTGCATCAACTGGCGAACCTGATCGCCCGAGAGCTTTTTCGATTCGAACAGCCTGGCGTCCGGATTCACGCCACCGGCAAAGAAGAATCCGGCCAGCGGTGCAACCTGGCTGAACGTCTCGACGCGGCCCTGCACGTGCGGCGCGATCTTCATCATGTATTCGGCATTGAATGCCCACTTCTGCACGCGCGCAGCGAACTCTTCCACCGGCAGGTCACGCAACCACTGGCCGTTGAGCCAGGACAGTTTCTCGATGTCGAAAATCGGTCCGCCGAGGGAGACGCGCTTGAGGTCGAAGTTATCGACCATTTCCTGCAGCGAGAACTTCTCGCGCTCGTCCGGCATCGACCAGCCCATCCGGCCCAAGTAGTTGAGCATCGCTTCGGGCATAAAGCCCATGCGCTCGTAGAACGTCACCGAAGTCGGGTTCTTACGCTTGGACAGCTTGCTCTTGTCCGGGTTACGCAGCAGCGGCATGTAGCACAGCTCCGGTTGTTCCCAGCCGAAGTATTCGTACAAGAGGATCAGTTTCGGCGCCGATGGCAGCCACTCTTCGCCGCGCAATACGTGGGTGATGCCCATCAGATGGTCATCGACCACGTTGGCCAGGAAGTACGTCGGCAGGCCGTCGGTCTTCATCAGGACTTGCATGTCCATGCGATCCCACGGGATTTCAACGTCGCCACGCAGCATGTCCGGCACCACGCACACGCCTTCGCTCGGCACCTTCATGCGGATCACGTGCGGTTCACCAGCGGCCAGGCGGCGCGCCACTTCTTCCTTGGACAGCAACAGCGCTCGGCCGTCGTATCGTGGGGTTTCGCCACGGGCCATTTGTTCGGCGCGCATCTGGTCCAGCTCTTCGGCGGTGCAGAAGCACGGGAAGGCATGGCCCATGTCAACGAGCTGCTGACAGTACTTCTGATAGATCTCGCCGCGCTCGCTTTGACGATACGGACCGTGGGGACCGCCGACGTCCGGGCCCTCGCTCCAGTCGATACCCAACCAGCGCAGGGCATCGAAAATCTGCTGCTCGGACTCGCGGGTCGAACGCAGCTGGTCGGTGTCTTCGATCCGCAGGATGAACTCACCGCCGTGCTGCTTGGCAAAGCAGTAGTTGAACAATGCGATGTAAGCGGTACCTACGTGGGGGTCCCCGGTAGGCGATGGCGCGATGCGCGTGCGGACGGTGGTCATGGCAAGTCTCGAAAAGAAGATCAAACAAAGGGCGAATGGTAACAGGCGACACCCGCCCCGCTCCAGTGAACAGGGCATTTAAGCCAAGTTTGCGTCTACAACGCCTGTATGCCGTGGTGAATGGCCGAATATCAGCCGATGGCATTTACCGTTTATCGGCTGTGTGCCAGATTCACCAGCTGATAACTTTCCTTACATATTCTCGACTACAGTTTGCCCCATGCCTGCCCAACTCAAGCGTCGCCTGTCCCTCTTCCTGTTGATTGTCCTGCTGATCGCCGGGGGCTTTCTCGCCCATTGGTTTTTCAACGGGCGGTTTTATGAAAGCACCGATAACGCCTATGTCCAGGGCGAAATCACCCGCGTGTCGAGCCAGTTGGGGGCGCGCATCGATGAGGTGTTGGTGCAGGACAACCAGCACGTCGAGAAAGGCCAGTTGCTGATAAGGCTCGAAGGCGATGATTTCCGCCTCGCCGTCGACCGCGCCAATGCGACGCTCGCCACCCGCCAGGCCGAACGCCTGCAAGCCCAGAGCAAACTGACCCAGCAGGCCAGCCTGATTGCCGCCAGCGACGCGCAAGTCGCGTCCAGCCAGGCGAGCCTGGGCCGTTCACAGATAGATCTGACCCGCGCCGAAACCTTGCGCAAGCCCGGTTATGTCTCGGAAGAACGCGTGACCACGCTCTCGGCCGACAACCACATTGCCCGCTCACAGCTGCTCAAGGCCCAGGCGGACGCTCAGGGCCAGCGCCAGCAAATCAACGCGTTGAGTGCCGAAATCAAACGCCTCGACGCGCAGATCGCCAATGCCAGGGCCGACCTGGCCCAGGCCGAGCTGAACCTCTCCCGCAGTGAAATCCATGCACCGATCAGCGGCCTGATCGGCCAGCGTGCCGCGCGCAATGGCCAATACGTGCAGGCCGGCGCCTATCTGCTGTCGGTGGTGCCTGATGAAGACATCTGGATTCAGGCCAACTTCAAGGAAACCCAGATTGGCCACATGCAGCCCGGACAGAAAGCCGAGCTGACCTTCGACGCCTACGGCGACACGCCGATCGAAGCCCGGGTCGACAGCCTGTTCGCCGCCTCGGGCGCGCAGTTCAGCCTGTTGCCGCCGGACAATGCCACGGGCAACTTCACCAAAGTCGTGCAACGGATCCCCGTGAAGCTGACCTTCGCCGCCGATAACCCGTTGCGCGGCAAGATCCGCCCGGGCATGTCGGTGACCGCCAAGGTGAATATCAAGGACGCCCCGGAAGATCTCACCACCAAAGTGAGCAGCAAAGACACCCTTGACGATGGCCGGTGATCAACTGATCCGCCCGGTCGGGGAACCGACCCGGCGGGACTGGATCGCGGTGATGAGCGTGATGCTCGGCGCCTTCATGGCGGTGCTCGACATCCAGATCACCAATTCATCGCTCAAGGATATTCAGGGGGCGCTGTCGGCCACCCTGGAAGAAGGCTCGTGGATTTCCACCTCGTACCTGGTGGCGGAAATCATCATGATCCCGCTGACCGCATGGCTGGTTCAGCTGTTATCAGCGCGACGCCTCGCGGTGTGGGTTTCCCTGGGTTTTCTCGTTGCCTCGCTGCTGTGCTCCATGGCCTGGAGCCTGGAAAGCATGATCGTCTTTCGCGCACTGCAGGGCTTCACGGGCGGCGCGCTGATTCCGCTGGCCTTCACCCTGACCCTGATCAAACTTCCCGAACATCACCGCGCCAAAGGCATGGCCATGTTTGCGATGACGGCAACCTTCGCGCCATCGATCGGCCCGACGCTCGGTGGCTGGCTGACGGAAAACTGGGGCTGGGAATACATTTTCTACATCAACATACCGCCTGGCCTGCTCATGATCGCCGGGCTGATGTACGGCCTGGAAAAGAAAGCGGCCCACTGGGAATTGCTTAAAAGCACCGACTACGCCGGCATCGTTACCCTGGGCGTCGGCCTTGGCTGTTTGCAGGTATTCCTGGAGGAAGGGCATCGCAAGGACTGGCTCGAGTCCAACCTGATCGTGGCCTTGGGCAGCATCGCGCTAATTAGCTTGATCACTTTTGTGATCGTACAGTTTTCCAAGCCCAATCCGCTGATCAACCTCGGCATCCTGGGCAATCGCAATTTCGGTTTATCGAGTATTTCCAGCGTCGGAATGGGGGTTGGCCTGTACGGTTCGATTTATTTGCTACCGCTGTACCTGGCGCAGATCCAAAACTACAACGCCCTGCAGATCGGCGAAGTGATCATGTGGATGGGCGTGCCGCAGCTGTTCCTGATTCCCCTGGTGCCGAAATTGATGAAGGTGGTCTCGCCGAAATGGCTGTGCACGATCGGTTTTGGCTTGTTCGGCCTGGCAAGTTTCTACTCCGGCGTGCTCAACCCGGACTTCGCCGGGCCACAGTTCAACCAGATCCAGATCATTCGCGCATTGGGCCAGCCGCTGATCATGGTCACCATTTCGCTGATCGCCACAGCGTACATCCTGCCCCAGGATGCGGGGTCGGCTTCGAGCCTGTTCAACATCCTGCGTAACCTCGGCGGCGCCATTGGCATCGCCCTCCTCGCCACCCTGCTGGATGCACGGACCAAGACCTATTTTGATTATTTGCGCGAGTCCATCGTGCCAAGCAATCCACAGGTGGCCGAACGCCTGGCCACGTTGACCAACACCCTGGGCAACGAAACAGCGGCTTTGGGCAAACTCAGTGAGATCGCCCACCAGCAGGCGTCAATCATGGCCTACAACGATGCGTTTC
Organism: Pseudomonas sp. V98_8; assembly: GCF_029967975.1. NCBI lineage: Bacteria > Pseudomonadati > Pseudomonadota > Gammaproteobacteria > Pseudomonadales > Pseudomonadaceae > Pseudomonas > Pseudomonas sp. V98_8. Next base: position 92,253 of record NZ_JASCAE010000043.1, on the reverse strand, counting down.
ATTTTGTCGGGATTGCGCTGGGGATCAGCATGTTGGCGGTGTTGTTGACCAGGACATTGCCGGCAGGGTTGAAGGCTGGGGAAGCACATTGAGACCGAGTCGCGGCCTTCGCGAGCAGGCTCGCTCCCACAGGAATTACGCTAAACCTTGTGGGAGCGAGCCTGCTCGCGAAGAGGCCCGCGCACGCAACGCAAACCTCAGACTGTAATCAAGCGCTCGCGCAACTTGGCAATCTCGTCACGCATCTGCGCCGCCGCTTCGAATTCCAGGTCACGCGCCAACTGGTACATCTTCTCTTCCAACGCCTTGATACGCTTGGCGATCTCACCCGGCGAGCGCAACTCGGCTTCGTACCGGGCGTTTTCCTCGGCGGCCTTGGCCATGCCCTTGCGCTTCTTGCTGCGCGAACCCGGCACGGTGGCGCCTTCCATGATATCGGCAACGTCCTTGAACACGCCCTTGGGCGTGATGCCATTGGCCAGGTTGAAGGCGATCTGCTTGTCGCGGCGACGCTCGGTTTCGCCGATCGCCCGCTCCATGGAGCCAGTGATCCGGTCGGCATACAGAATCGCCCGGCCATTGAGGTTACGCGCCGCCCGACCGATGGTCTGGATCAGCGAACGCTCGGAACGCAGGAAGCCTTCCTTGTCGGCATCGAGGATCGCCACCAGCGACACTTCCGGCATGTCCAGGCCCTCGCGCAGCAAGTTGATCCCCACCAGCACATCGAAGGTGCCAAGGCGCAAGTCGCGGATGATTTCCACCCGCTCCACGGTGTCGATGTCCGAGTGCAGATAGCGTACGCGCACACCGTGATCGGCCAGGTAGTCAGTCAAGTCCTCGGCCATGCGCTTGGTCAGCGTCGTGACCAGCACTCGCTCTTCCAGGGCGACGCGCTTGGTGATTTCCGACAGCAAATCGTCGACCTGGGTCAGTGCCGGGCGGATCTCGATCTGCGGGTCCACCAGACCGGTCGGACGCACCACCATGTCAATGACGCGCCCAGCGTGCTCGGCCTCGTAATTGCCTGGCGTCGCCGAGACAAAAATCGTCTGCGGGCTGATGCTTTCCCACTCATCGAAACGCATCGGCCGATTGTCCAGCGCCGATGGCAGGCGGAAGCCATATTCCACCAACGTCTCTTTACGTGAGCGGTCGCCTTTGTACATGGCGCCCACTTGCGGCACGCTGACGTGGGATTCGTCGATCACCAGCAAAGCGTCGGACGGCAGGTAATCGTACAGGGTCGGCGGCGGCGCCCCGGCTTCGCGACCGGACAGGTAGCGCGAGTAGTTCTCGATGCCATTGCAATAACCCAGCTCAAGAATCATCTCCAGGTCAAACCGGGTGCGCTGCTCCAGGCGCTGCGCCTCCACCAGCTTGTTGTTGGAACGCAGGTAGTCCAGGCGCTCCTGCAACTCGACCTTGATCCCTTCAACGGCATCCAGCAAGGTTTCCCGAGGTGTCACGTAGTGGCTTTTCGGGTAGAAGGTGAAGCGCGGCAGCTTGCGAATGACTTCACCGGTCAACGGATCGAAGGCCGACAGGCTCTCCACTTCGTCATCGAAGAGCTCGATGCGGATCGCTTCGAAATCTGATTCCGCCGGGTGGATATCGATCACATCGCCGCGCACCCGGAACGTCGCACGGGCAAATTCCATGTCGTTGCGGGTGTATTGGAGGTCAGCCAGGCGGCGCAACAATTCACGCTGGTCAAGCTTGTCGCCACGATCCACGTGCAAAACCATCTTCAGATAGGTTTCCGGGCTACCCAGACCGTAGATGCACGACACCGTGGTGACGATGATCGCGTCCTTGCGTTCCAGCAAAGCCTTGGTCGCGGACAGCCGCATCTGCTCGATATGGTCGTTGATCGAGGCGTCTTTCTCGATGAAGGTGTCCGAAGACGGCACGTACGCTTCAGGCTGGTAGTAGTCGTAGTAGGAAACGAAGTACTCGACGGCATTGTTCGGGAAGAACGCCTTGAACTCGCCGTACAACTGCGCCGCCAGGGTCTTGTTCGGCGCCAGTACCAGGGTCGGGCGCTGTACCTGGGCGATCACGTTGGCGATGCTGAAGGTCTTGCCGGAACCTGTCACACCGAGCAAAGTCTGGTGCGCCAGACCGGCCTCAATGCCCTCGACCATCAGGCGGATGGCCTCTGGTTGATCGCCGGCAGGCTCGAAGCGGGTGACTAGCTGGAATTCAGACATGTAAAACCTCTGGGATCACTCTTGCCAGAAAAACCGGCACGAACGAGAAAGACCGCAAACGACCGATGTCGCCCGAGGAAAAAACTGGATTGCGCTCAATGTGGAGCCGATTGCGGGCGCTTTCAAGGTAAACGTCCTACAACGCGTAAAGCCTTTGACGGCGCTAATCGACTAATGGTCGAAAAATAATAGAAAAAACTTACCTTAAAAGCCGATTCGTCTGTCGCCATCCCTCGCGGATGGCCTCTATACTAGCTCCCCGTTTGTGCACCGCTCTAGTGCATTCGGCTGGAGCGCGACACGTCCCTCCATTCTCCATTCAGAGCCGCCGCAAAAATGAGCCTGTTCTCCGCTGTCGAAATGGCACCACGCGATCCAATCCTGGGCCTCAACGAAGCATTTAACGCCGATACCCGTACCAACAAGGTCAACCTGGGAGTCGGTGTTTATTGCAACGAGGAGGGGAAAATCCCACTCCTGCGCGCCGTTGTCGAAGCCGAAACCATTCGCGTCGCTCAACACGCTTCCCGTGGCTACCTGCCAATCGACGGCATCGCCGCCTACGACCAGGCCGTGCAAAAATTGCTGTTTGGCAATGATTCGCCACTGATCGCCGCTGGCCGAGTCATCACCACCCAGGCCGTTGGCGGTACTGGCGCACTGAAAATCGGTGCCGACTTCCTCAAGCAACTGCTGCCGAACGCCGTCGTGGCGATCAGCGACCCAAGCTGGGAAAACCACCGCGCGCTGTTTGAAACCGCCGGCTTCCCGGTGCAGAACTATCGCTACTACGATGCCGCCACCCATGACGTGAACCGTGCTGGTTTGCTGGAAGACCTGAACGCCCTGCCGTCCGGCTCGATCATTGTGTTGCACGCTTGCTGCCACAACCCGACCGGTGTGGACCTGAGCCCAGCGGACTGGAACAACGTTCTGGAAGTGGTAAAAGCCAAGGGTCACGTGCCGTTCCTCGACATGGCATATCAAGGTTTCGGCGACGGCATCGATGAAGACGCCGCTGCCGTGCGCCTGTTCGCCGAATCGGGCCTGACCTTCTTTGTTTCCAGCTCGTTCTCCAAATCGTTCTCGCTGTACGGCGAGCGCGTTGGCGCCCTGTCTATCGTCAGCGAATCGAAAGAAGAAAGCGCGCGCGTACTGTCGCAAGTCAAGCGCGTGATCCGCACCAACTACTCCAACCCGCCAACCCACGGTGCAAGCATCGTCGCCGCCGTACTCAACAGCCCGGAGCTGCGCGCCCAGTGGGAAGCGGAGCTTGCCGAAATGCGCCTGCGCATTCGTGGCATGCGCACGCAAATGGTCGAGACCCTGGCGAAAAACGCGCCGCAGCGTGACTTCAGCTTCGTCGGTCGCCAGCGCGGCATGTTCTCGTACTCTGGCCTGAGCGTTGAACAAGTGCATCGCCTGCGCAATGAGTTCGGCATCTACGCCCTGGACACCGGCCGTATCTGCGTGGCTGCCCTGAACCAGAGCAACATCAAGGTTGTAACGGATGCAATTGTTCAGGTGATCTGATTGGTCTGCTGATGCGAAAAACGGGAAGCCTCTGGCTTCCCGTTTTTTGTTTGGCGCAGATAATTTTCAGCAACCAGAGCGAGCCCTCTAAACTGCACACATCCATCCACTGCAGGAGCGAGCATGCTCGCGATGGTCGTTAACGATGACTCGGAAAACCTGACGCCCCGCGGTGCCCTCAGGTTCTTCGCGAGCATGCTCGCTCCTGCAAGGTGTGGTGTACACCCGAGATTTCTTACGAGAGCCGATATGAAAAACGATGACCTACGCGCTGATCGCGATGACCTGGACGACTTCATCCCCCGCACCCCGGCCAGACAACGCGGCAACAACCTGGTGATGCAAGTCGCTGCCGGCGTGTTTCTCGGCGGCCTGGCCCTGTGGCTGGTGCAACTGGGTGCGACGGCGCTCTACGCCAAACTGATGCTTGGCACCATTACCTTCGGCGGCTAGGAAAGTTCGGTCGCGCGCTGGCTGGCGGCATCGTCATAGGCGACATACAGCGATTCAGCGACCTGGCTCTTGATCGCCTTGGTGCTTTCCAGGCCCAGGACAAAACCCTCGGCCTTGCCCCCTGCACGGTTCAACTCATCGGCGCTGCTGGCCTGGGTGATTGCATCGAACAGTTTTTCGGCGTGCGGGCCGACCCCTTTGGGCAGGCTGATTTGCGCGATGCTCATGGGAATACCCCATTGTGTCGAAGCTTTGTAACGGTCAAGCAAGTCATGGCACGTACCTTATCGGCGAATGGCCGGCAGCGCGTGGAACCACTTCCGGGTTGCCATGTTAGCCCTCGCCAGCGATTCCGGTAACCGCCAATCAGCGATAAATCACCGTCCGTCCCGATGAAACCCCGATTTTACTATCAGGTGCTTGACTTCTCTTTTTGAATCAGTAACATAGGCGCCATTCCGCGATAGCTCAGTTGGTAGAGCAAGTGACTGTTAATCACTGGGTCCCTGGTTCGAGTCCAGGTCGTGGAGCCAGACAGCAATATCGAAAAGCCCCTGAATCGAAAGGTCCAGGGGCTTTTTTGTGGTCGTTGTTTTTATTTCAAAAGAAAAAAGCCGACCTGTCTATTCAACAGATCGGCCCTTTTCAGTGACGCCTTGCGTCAGACATGCTCACTGTTCTTGGCCAACACTGGTCGCGGGTCCACCGCCCCATGTGCCGATTCCACCACTGGAATCTCCTTGCCATCGCAGTCGTGCAACTTGCCGTCGCTGAAGTAATCCCCTTCGCGCAACGCCGCCAGGTCCTGGTAGCGCAACACCCGCTCGGTGCCCGCCGCAAACACCGACTGCTGGTCGGAGTTACCGGCCGTGAGGTGGTTGAAGGTCAGGTTGAGCACGATGGCCATGATTGCCGAAGAGCTGATACCCGAATGGAAGATCGTGGCGAACCAGCTTGGGAAGTGATCGTAGAAGTTCGGCGCGGCGATCGGGATCATGCCGAAACCGATGGAGGTCGCGACGATGATCAGGTTGACGTTATTGCGGTAGTCGACCTTGGACAGCGTGCGAATACCGCTGGCCGCAACGGTGCCGAACAGCACGATACCGGCCCCGCCGAGGACGGAGGTCGGCACGGCGGCAATCACACGCCCCATGAACGGTAGCAGGCCGAGGATCACCAGGAACAGGCCGCCGGTGGCCACCACATAACGGCTCTTGATGCCGGTCACCGCCACCAGCCCCACGTTCTGGGCGAAGGCGCTTTGGGTGAAGGAGCCGAAGATCGGGGCGATCATGCTCGACAGCATGTCCGCGCGCAATCCGTTGCCCAGGCGCTTGGAATCGACCTTGGTGTCGATGATTTCACCCACGGCCAGGATATCGGCCGAGGTTTCCACCAGGGTCACCATGACCACGATGCACATCGACAGGATTGCCGCGAAGTGGAAGGTCGGCATACCAAAGTGAAAAGGTGTCGGGAAACCGAACATTGGCCCCTGGCCGACGGACGAGAAATCCGCCATGCCAAGGAACACCGCGACGACCGTACCGATGACCATCGCCAGCAGGATCGACAACCTTGAGATGGTGGCGCTGCCGATCTTGCTCAGCAACAGCACCAGCACCAGCGTCACCGCTGCCAACCCGATGTTGGCCATGCTGCCAAAGTCAGGGGCGTGACTGTTGCCACCCATGGCCCAGCGTGCCGCCACCGGCATCAGCGTTAGACCGATGGTGGTGATCACGATGCCCGTGACCAGCGGCGGGAAGAACTTGGTAATTCGCGAGAACACCGGCGTGATCAGCAATCCGATCAGGGAAGCGGCTATGACCGCCCCCAGGATCGACTGAAACCCGCCCTCGCCGCCACTGCTGACAATCGCCACCATGGTCGCGACGCCGGAAAACGACACGCCCTGCACCAGCGGCAACTGACAACCGAAAAACGGCAGACCCAGGGTTTGCAGCAACGTGGCCAGCCCCCCCGCAAACAATGAAGCAGCAATCAACAAACCGATGTCCGCCGGCGACAGCCCGGCCGCCTGCCCAATGATCAAGGGCACCGCGACGATGCCACCGTACATGGTCAGAACATGTTGCAGGCCGTAAGCCATATTCGCGCCGATCCCGAGATTTTCATCTTCAGGCCGTTGGTGTGAAACATGGGGCGTTTTCATGTTAGGGGGTTCCCTGGTTTTTGTTATGCGCACACTGTATTCAAGATCCAGGACAAATGTCTATAGAGTTGTATACAACTTGCCAGTCAAATTATGAACGGTCGTTCATGCAGGCTGTGTGCCATCGCGCATCACATCGTAAAAAACCTTGAAATACATCCGCGCGCCCCATTCTCCCGCGCCCACTAGTCTTTTGAATTCCTGGTGACCATCGGTAGTGATCGCCCCCTTTCATATACATATAAAGTATGCATAATGAAGTCATTCGAAATTCAGTATCACAGGGCGAAGAACGCAGCCAATAAACTCAAGCACCTGGGTATCAGCCTCGCAGAGACGGAGCCAGTGTTCCATGATGAACGGGCGCTAACCTTTGAAGACAATCATCATGACGGAACAGCGCTGGATCATCATGGGGCTGGACGGCAAAGGTCGTTTGCTGGTCGTGGCGTACACCCACCGTGACCCGAATTTCGTTCGAATCATTTCGGCGCGCCTCGCCAGCAAAAACGAGCGCCGTCAGTATCTGGAGGCTTGACCCATGAAAGACGAGTACGACTTCAGCCATGCCAGGCGTGGGGCAGTTGCCTCCAGCAAAGGCAAGACCCGTATCACCATCATGCTTGATGACGTCGTCATCGAAGCGGCACGCGCGCTCGCGGAGAGCGAGGGTTATGGCTACCAGACCGCGATCAACAACACACTGCGCAGGGCGTTGCTGACCGGGCATGACAAAACAGAAGGGAGCACTGGCAGGCACCTGAAAAAGGGGATCACCGCCTCTGAGTTGAAAAACCTGGAAAAAAAGCTCGCGCAAGCCCTCAGTGAAATTCAGCGGGTGATGGAGCCTGATGCCCGGCCTTAGAAAAGCACGGAAAAGGTGCAAATTGATCCAATCCGCACTTTTTTTGTGTGCACGATGCGTCGACTATTGCGGCGCTATCAATCGCTCAAGTGTGCTCATCAACGATGCATGCGTGGGCACCCGAATCTCGAACTCGCTTTCCAGCACGCCAATCAACTCCTGTAGGTCGGCCACTTCCCGGCGTTCACTGTCCTGCCCTGTACGATGGATTGCAAAGCTGCCGTTATTGAGGGTCCGTCGCCATCCTTCCCCGGTTCGAGCCACCATCAGTTGCCTGGCGAACGGTGATTCGGGGTGGGTCGAGACGTACCAGTTGCCAACGGCGTAATCGATGTCCTCCTGGCGCTGCAGATCGAAGATGTACATGGGTCGCCATTCATTCGCGACCTTGGCGCGAAGGGTGTAGCCGTCAACGTGCTGTTCAATGCGATACGGCTCGTGGGGAGTCCATTGTTCATCGCGGCTGTCGAGCAACAGCGGTGCCGTGGGCACCATGCCGCCGAAGCCGACGTCAGTGATGTAGCGCACGCCATCGAGCGTCACCAGGCTCAAACGGTGCGTACGCGCGGTCCAGGCACCCTCCGGCTGGCCCATGACCACGCGCCCGCTGATGCCCCGCGCGTCGAAGCCGAGCGCCTGGAGCAAGACCAGAAACAGATAGTTGAGTTCGTAGCAGTAACCGCCGCGCCCATCCTGCAGGACCTTTTGCTCGATCGATGCCAAGTCGATGCGCACCGGCTCGCCTGCCAGCGTGGTGAGGTTTTCAAACGCAAAGGCACCGGTGTGACGCAATTGAAGCAGGCGCAGGGTTTCAAGCGTCGGTGCCGGGGGAGCGTCGAATCCCAGGCGCCTTAGATAGGAAACAGTGTTTGCCAGACGTGGCTCGCTCATCGCTTTATCCTTATGCACGCAAGCTGTGGACGCTATGTATAAGGGATGAAGGGGTACGGCCGACAATTGATTTAGCCAATCGTCCGGCAAGAACACTCAACGGCGCTTGCGCGAGCTTAACTGAATCCAGGTGGGCGCATGGTCGCTGGCATGGGGTTCGTTGCGCACCCAGGCATCGACACCTGCGTCCTCCAGGTATGGACTCAAGGCCGGGTTGAGCAACAGGTGATCGATGCGTAAACCGGAGTTTTTCTGCCAGTGCTGGCGAAAATAATCCCAGAAGGTGTAGACCCGCTCATTCGGATACAGGTGTCGCAGAGCATCGGTCCAACCCTGGTCCAGCAGACGCTGGTAACACTCGCGGCTCTCGGGTTGCAGCAAGGCATCCTTGAGCCAGGAACGCGGGTTATAGATGTCGAGGTCGGTGGGAACCACATTGTAGTCACCCGCCAGCACTACCGGATGCTCACTGCCCTGCAGCGCCTTTGCGTAACGTATCAGGCGCTCGAACCAGGCCAGTTTGTAATCAAACTTCGGCCCTGGTTGCGGGTTACCGTTGGGCAAGTACAGACAACCCACCACAATCCCGTGTACGGCAGCTTCCAGGTACCGACTGTGACTATCCTCGTCATCGCCCGGCAGACCTCGACGGCTTTCCAGTGGCTGCGCATCGCGTGCCAGAATCGCCACCCCGTTCCATGACGCCTGCCCCTGCCAGATCGCTCCGTAGCCGATGGCCTCAAGCTGCGCGGCGGGAAACGCGCTGTCGACCGACTTGAGCTCCTGGAGACAGGCGATATCCGGTTGTTCGCGCTCAAGCCAGGCCAACAGATTTGGCAGGCGGGCGCGCATGCCGTTGACGTTGAATGTCGCAATTCGCAGCTTTTTCATGACCACCGTCCCGTTTGGCTGGGTCTCATGGGTGTGACCGCACGGCCTGCCAGGTGTTCGGTCCACCATAGACTGCCACTCGTCATGCTGCTGGCACCAACCGCCCTGCCCTTCACACCAACTTCAGGTAACGACTCATCTTTTGGAGACGGACCATGAAAAACGCCAGAATCACTTCGCTGTTTCTCGCTGGATTGCTTTGCGCGGCCTCCCTGGCCACCTTCGCAGCCGGCGATGGTGCTGATGCCGCGGGTACTAAATCCGGAGCATCCAGCGGGCCGGTCATGCCACCGGACAACACGCCGAGCTCGCCCTCGGGCGGCAACGCCGGTGACGGCGGTGCAACCGGCTCATCAAGTGGAAGCGCGGGCAGCAACAGCGGTTCGGGTGCCGGAGGGGGCACCGGGGCGGCTGGCGGAGGGACCGGCGGGGCTGGCGGCGGGACGGGCAGCTGAACGCGTAAAGGCAGCCGATGACGGATCATCGTCGGCTGCCTCGATTGCCCGCACTACATCTGCTTGACCGCTGGCGGATTCCACTTGCCGTTCAAGGCCTCCGACTTCGGACCGTACAAGCGCATGGTCAGGTTGAACGGCCCCTTGGGCGCCGGCAGCCAATTGGCTTCCAGGTCCTTGCCAGGGTTTTCATTCTGGAAATAGATATCGAGCGAGCCGTCAGCGTTGTTCTTGAACGGCATCCAGCTGCTGACCGCGAATCGGTTGAGCTCGTTCCCTACCTGGAAACCTTCAGGGTCGTACAGTGTGATCGACCAGAAGGCATTCACTGGAGGCACTTCATCCTTGGCGAAATGCAGCACGTATTTGTGCGCGCCGTCGAGGGCATTGCCATTTACATCACCGATATTCAAGGGATAGATCGCGTCTTCCGGCAGATTCGCGCCGAGCCCCACCTGCGCCACAATCGCGCGTTTGAGGTAGTAGTTGCCGTAGACGCCCATGGTGTCGGTGTTCATCGACCAGCCGTTGACCACTCGTGCGAGGGTAGGCACCTTCCACGCCATCAGTGCTTGCGCGTCCTTGGGCGCAGTCTCCAAGGCAGCTTTTATCTCAGGGTCCAGGGCATCCATGCTGAACGACTTGCCAGGTTCGATGCCAATGCGCTTGATTTGCGCCAGTAGCGGCTGATCGGTGCCGTGGGCCGGATGCACCTTGAGCAGTTCGGCGGCGTAGGCGAAGTAGTCGGCCGCCGACATTGTATCGACCTGGATTTTCGGCGGGGTCTTCATGTCCACGGCCGGGTCGATCTTGACGCTGACCGGTTCAGCACCTTTGCCCAGCCGAGACAACGGCGTCACGGTGTAGCCGGCCTGGATCTTGTGCACCGCCGCGTAGTCCGCCGCGCCATCGGTCTTGGTTCGCCCGATCACCCAGACAAAGGGCGTCGGCGCCGGCAGATGGTTCAGTCCCGCAGGTACTGTGCCGGTCCATCCCGGTGGGGTCACCAGGAACTGCGCTGCGTCGGTTCCGGTGGTGCGCCAGCCTGGCGAAGCGAATACGTCACTCCACATGTCGAGCATCGGCAGCAAATAGAAGCGTCCGGCTGTATCTGGCGCAGCGATGACCAGCGGTTCTTTGGTCAGGTCGAGCCATGCGATGGAATACAACGTGTCGAAATTCGACCGCACCACCCCTTTGAAATCTGCAGGCGGGTACTCAGGCACACTCACAAACATGTTCATCGGGCCTTTGCCAAACTCCTTGCCCGGTTCAATGTTGGTGAATTGCTTGCGGGTGATGTCCATGGTCAACAGCGGATAAAAGTAAACGTAGGCATCCACGCCAATGGCATGCGCTTCTTCGGCGGTGATTTTCGATTGCGCCTGACTGACCAGCGGAAAGACCGCGCTGGACGCAACAATAAGGGCTATGGAGGTCAAAGCTTGGGTTATCGACATAGTGGCGATCGTCCGTGCGATGGGGAGATCTGCCGGAAGTGGCAGAGCTATCGGAACTCTAGACGATCAATTGCACAAGTTCTGACAGGCAGACAATCGGCTACCGCTAGTCGCGCAGCCACGTCAGCGGTCCGATCGCACGAGTGCCTGCGCCCCGCCCTCCACCGACAACGTCGCCGAACGGTTCCTGCCCGAATGCTTGGCCTGATACAGCGCAGCGTCCGCGCGCTGGATGAACACTTCCACGCTATCGCGCCCCGTTGGCACGAACGAATAGCAACCGAGGCTGACGGTCACGTATCCGCAGGGCGATCCCGAATGGCTGATGTTCTTGTCCATGACGCCGCGACGGATCTGTTCGGCAATGTTCATGGCGCCCTGAATATCGGTGTCAGGCAGCAACACCGCAAACTCTTCGCCACCGTATCGCACTGCCAGATCGGCTTTGCGATGGCAGCAACTTTTCACGGCACGTGCCACTTCGGCCAGACAGTGATCGCCCACCACATGACCGTAGGTATCGTTGTAACGCTTGAAAAAATCGATATCGAGCATGATCAGGCTCAGCGGGCTGTGTTGCCGGGCGCCGCGCCCGAATTCGATATCGAGGGCCCGCTCGAACAACCGGCGATTGGCCAGGCCGGTCAGGCTGTCGTGGGTGGCAATCAGCTCAAGTGCTTGCTGAGCTTGTCGCAAGTCCGCCTCGACCTGCTCACCCACACGCACCTGGCGTATGAACACCCAGCCGATCAGTCCGATGCCCAGCATGACCAGCACGACGATGGCGCTGGAGCGAAATGCCGTGTCGTACCAGTCCGCGAGAATCGAATCCCGCGACGATGCCGCCGAGACCACCAGCGGGTAGGCCTCCAGCTGCCGATAACCATGCAGGCGGACAATCGAATCCATCTCTGAGGCGAACATCGCGTTGCCGGAAGTCGCGCGAGGCAGCAGGTTCTGAAAGATTTCACCCTTGGCCAATGACGTACCGATCTGCGCTTGCACATAGGGCCGACGGGCGAGCAACGTGCCATCGGTCAATGCCAGGAACATCGCGCCGTTGTCATCGATACTGAAGCTTTTGAAGAACTGCTCGAAGTACGACATCTTGATGCCGGCCAGCAGCACCCCCTGGAACTGCCCCTTCCTGTCATTGACCCGCTTGGAGATCGGAATGATCCATTCGCCATTTTCCCGACTGCGGATGGCCGGGCCGATGTGCGCCACGGAAGAAATGTTCTGCTGGTGAAACCTGAAATATTCGCGATCGGCCACGCCGTTGCCGCGAGGCAGTGCTTCAAACGAGGTCACGACCCACTGGCCCTTTTGGTCGAACAACAGGATGCCGTGCAATTGATCCAGCGCCTGCACCCGCCGGACGAAGGTCTTCTGCAAACGTGGACGTTGGGCTGGGCCGAATCCGTCGGCCTGAATCCAGTCCACCAGGCTGGTCAGCACCAGATCGGCTTGCATGAAGGTGTCTTCGGCCTGCTGCGCCATGGCCCGCGTCAGGTTCGACGAGGCGACCTGGGCCTGGCTCAGGTCATGGCGCCGGGACTGCTCCAGTTGCAGATAAAGCAAGGCGCACAGGCATAGGCACACCGCGCCGATAAACAACACTGCGGCGTTGCGCAGCGGTATGCGTTTCAAGGCGATCCCTTGGGCGTGATACAACTCATCAAGGCGTGTTGGCAAAAAGCGCTCCCTGAAAGGACAAGGCACGAGCGACACCCCCATGCCTCTGGTTTTGGGCGCCAAGTCTACGATGTTACCCGCGGGAAAAGCGCAGCAGATGCCAAATGTTTAACCATCCCCTGGAAACTGTCAGCGACATGACACAGGACAACTGCCACATCACCATCAAGGAGCTACGATGAGTGTTACACCACGACAGGGAAATGAAATGAGCAAGGCAGACGAGCTGGCCGTAAAACTGAAACAGACCCGGCCCTCCGGCATCGATCAGGCGATCGACAGTTGGCCGGGCCAGGTCTATGAGCTGTATCACCGGATCGAGGCCTGGTTACAGCCATTGACCGAGGCCGGCCTGGTCCTGCGGCGCAACCCCACTCACGTGTTCGAGAGCCACCCACAGGGTGACACCTTCGACTATGCCATCGACCAACTGGTGATCACCGGCAATCGCCAAAGCATCACGCTCGATCCCGTCGCGCGCTTCACGGCGGATGGCGAGGGGCGGGTCGAAATCCACTGCAAAGGCAACGAACTGGCCCTGTTGCGCACCGTGGACGAACACGGCGCAACACATTGGTGGCTACAAGTGATCGAACAAGCCGCAGCGCAACCGGATGCGGTCGCGCTGACCGAAAACAATCTGCTGTCGGTGGTCCAGGCAGGACTGGAGCTCGGGTGAAGCACCATCACCGCAAAGGTGGAACCCGGATATCACCGGCACGGCATTGTGTCTTCACTCCGGTGCCACAAGACGCAAACGCCAGGTCCTTGTCCATGCAGACCCGAACCTCCGACAACTGCGGCCCGTTGCAGATCACCGCAATGCCATCCCCCGGCAACCCCGGATTGCTCTGGCGAAACATCTGCTCAATGTCCCGGGCTGAAAAATAAAGCGTGTTATTCAAGGGTTGCAGTTGCTCGGGAATCCTGACCGCGCCCAAGGCCTTGTCGGAGGCCTCCAGGTAACCGATGGCACCTAGGCCGCTGCACGTGCCGTGCTTGGCCCATTCGTGCTCGAGCAGCTTGTTGGTCGGGAACAGCATCAAGCCCTTCGCCCGCTCCTCTGGCGAAAGCTTCACCCTCGGCGCGCAGGACTTCGGCCAACCACCCCGGGCGTATTGCGGCCAGAGGCCGTGAAGTACAAAGCCATAGCCTTTGCCGGAACATTGCGCGTCGTCACGATGGGTCAGGCAGTAGGTAGGAGACCAGGACAGCACCAACAGATAGTAGTCAAACACCCCCGCCACGGATGGCGGCCTGGCGCTCCCTGAATCCCGGGCGCTGCTTGGGCCCACGCTGGCGAACGTCAACACGATCAGCGCGACCATGGCGTAAAGTCTTTTCATCGGCACGTTCCTTCGAGGTGATTTCATTGGAAATAACACCGACCGACACTGGACCGGTCAAAAGCCGATACTTTGGCACAGCCACGAACGCGCTCCACCAAGAGAGTCATTCGAAATGTGTGATGTCGTGCAGAAGAACAATCCGTCAAAGCAACCTGTCGAGCTCTTCCAGGGTCATCCGTGGAATCAGTCGCGATGGAATTTTCGAGACGCCGGACAAGTTGTAGACCTGAAAATCCTCGTTGATGACTTGCTTCGACAGGATCTCGAACGACGGCAGGATTCTCGTCTGAAAATGGTCGTCGAGCACGCAGGGTGAAACGAATTTGCCTGGCGTTTCATAGAAGCGCCCCGCTGTCGGGTCCAGGTCGACGCCCACCAGGAACACCCGATTGAATCCCAGGTGGTAGGCGAGCTGCAAAGCCAGGTAGGCGACGGTACGCGCGTCAAAAAAACCGCGTTTGAGGTTCTTGCTGAAACCCAGGGTTTTACTCCGCCCCCTGCCTAGCTTGCGGACCCTGACAAGGTCTTTGTCAGTCCTGAAAAAATCACTCCACACCAACTTGGGTGCCCGGCTTAGCAAGTACAGCTTGCCTTGGGGCTTTAGCGAGGTGTGCCAGACATGTTTTTCCCACAGCGCAACCCGCTCGCTGATGCGCATGGCCTCGGTGAACAATTCCGGCTGCTGCTCGGAAAACCCCTGGTCGGTACACACATAAAAGTACGGCTTGATACCTGTACCCGTGAATTTCGAAATGGCACCGTTCATGCTGATCATTGGAACGCCAGCATACCTGTGCAACGGGAAATCCTTGGCCGATTTACCCGACGCCACGATGAACACGGGTCCCTTTTGAATGTTGCGACACTCATCCAGGTCGTGCACCCGAAGCGCCCGGGTAATGAGTGTCGTTTTTTTGTCGGCAACATCCATCGTCAATGTCCCTATCCCTATCCCTATTTAACTGAACAACTGTGACCCATTTTCATGTCCATGGTTCTCAATGGGTCCCCCCGGCCTGGCTTCTCGCCAAGGCGCCAGGACTACAGCGTGTCTTGCCCCCTAACGACCAGTGACGGCTCTGCTCGTTGCAACTCCAGGGCAGGCAACTTGGAAGGCTGGTTCAAGAGTCGCAGCACTGGCGAATCGTAACCGTAAACGTCCGGTTTGAACGTCACCCGTCCGTCGTTATTCAGATCCACTGTCCAATAGGCCAGCAGCACGGGCACCTTGACGGGAAGGCTGATGTTTTGAGTCTTGCCGTTGGCCAGTTGCTTTTGAATACCCGCCGCGTTCCAGCGCACAGGGTCGTTGAACAGCAGTTCAACCAGCTGCAATGGATTCTCCACCCGGATGCAACCGGAGCTGGTGGCACGCATGGATTTGGAGAACAGCTCGCGATGCGGGGTATCGTGGAGGTAGATCGCATAGTCGTTGGGGAACCGGATCACCACCTGCCCGAGCGAGTTATCCGGGCCGGCGTCCTGGCGCAGGGTGATGCCGCGCGCATTGGACCAGTCGACGGTCGACGGGTCGAGCGTGTTGCCTTGCCGATCCAGGGCGCGAATCCGGTTGGCCGCCAGGTAACCGGGATTCTGCTGAATCTTGGGCAACATATCCTTGACGAGAATCGTTGGCGGAACGGTCCAGGTGGGGTTGAAGG
This sequence comes from Pseudomonas sp. V98_8, assembly GCF_029967975.1. NCBI lineage: Bacteria > Pseudomonadati > Pseudomonadota > Gammaproteobacteria > Pseudomonadales > Pseudomonadaceae > Pseudomonas > Pseudomonas sp. V98_8. The sequence goes on along the minus strand of NZ_JASCAE010000043.1, from coordinate 76,608 downwards.
TGACGTAGGTGATTTCGGACTGGAACACCGGCGTGCTGCGAAACGGTTTGCCGACCTGCACCCGGGAACGCCAGATCGGCTGACCGTCGCGGTACAGGGCGACCTTGTAGCCAGCGATGTCGACGATGACAAAGGTGCCTTGCAGCTTATAGAGCAACCAGCGCGCCCGCTCCATGTTCACCCGCACCTGGTCGATTCGCGCCTCGACCGGTACATTCAGCGCCGCCAGGGTTCCCGCGCCCGCCACGCCATCTGCGCCGAGGTATTGTTCCAGCTGATATTTCTTCACCGCGGCGATGACGCTGTCGTCGTAATCGGTACGCTTGGACTTGTGCGGGTCCAGGTACCCGGCGGCCACCAGGCGCGCGCGCAATTGCTTGACAGCTGCATTGTCCATGCCGGGCTTGAACGACTGCCCTTCGGCGACTTTCGGCCAACCACCGGCATCGCGCACCTTGCGCAACTGCGCAAGGCTCTCGCGCAGGCGGCGATAAACGGCCTCCTGGGGCGGCGCTTGGGCGAAAGCACGAGCCACGTCGTGATCATCCAGGGCGGTGAAGAAGGTGTTCATGTCTTCGCGAGGATCGATGCCCTCGGGTTCGAAGTTCCAATGAAAATCCAGGCGTGCCGGGTCAACCTTGCCCCGGCGCAATTGCAGCAACGCCGTGACGTACGTGCGGGTCGCCGCAATATCGAACGCCGCCCATTGCGCCGGGGTTGGTGCCGTGGCCTGCAACGCCAGTTGCGCCTGGGCCAGTTCACCGGCCCGATAATCGGCAGGAACCAAGCCATCGGCCTGGGTATCATCCAGGCCCTTGAGCAACTGGCTGACATCTCGCCCGTTCCTCCACGCGGCGCGGAAATTGCGGTGTGAATAGAAATCCAGCACCACCCGGGCCACATCCACCCGTTGATGCTTGCGTGAGGTCAGCAGCGGAGGAAATGCCGATTGCAAGGGTTCGAGCTGCGCCTGGATCGCCTGGCCGATTTCGTCATCGGGTGCTGCACCAAGCACGCTCACGGACACCGGAGATACCGGCACGATCGGCGAAGTTTCACCCACAGCAGTGCCGCTGATCAGAAAGACCATAAAAAATACGCGGCTTATGACGAATAACCTTGTTAATTGACCCATGGATAATCCTTAATCGCCTGTAATCAAAGGGCTAGCGTTCAACTCGCTGCTAGACTCGACATATTCCTGATGAGACATTTTTATGGCGCTACATCGCTTTGGCTTCCTGACAGCCCTGTTGCTGACGTCGGCTATCCTTCCATCAGCCTACGCCGATTCGCTCGAAGTCGCGCTGGCCAAAGCTGCTCCAAACGCCAATGCCAAGGTCATTGCCCTGGCGGTTCGCGCAACACAGTGTACCCGTGCCCAAGGTGCAGCACCGGCACAGAGACTAGCAGTGATCGATTATTCACTGCCTTCTACCGAACAGCGCCTGTGGGTATTCGACCTGAAAAAACGCAAGCTGCTGTTCCACGAACTGGTTGCCCATGGCCGTAACAGCGGCGAAAACATGGCGACCCAGTTCTCCAACCAGAACGAAAGTTTCGCCACCAGCCTGGGCCTGTACCGCACCCAACAGAGTTATGTCGGCCAGAACGGTTATTCGTTGCGCATGGAAGGCCTGGAGCCTGGCTTCAACGATAACGCCTTCGACCGGGCAATCGTCATTCACGGCGCGCCCTATGTCAGCCCCGTGCTGGCCCGCGCCAACGGCCGGATCGGCAGGAGCCTCGGCTGCCCGGCGGTCAGGCCGGCCATCGCTCACCGCCTGATCGACTCGATGAAAGATGGGCAGCTGCTGTTTTCCTATTACCCGGACCAGCGCTGGCTGAAATCCTCTTCGTACATCAATTGCGGCAGCGGCACGGTGGCCTCGTCGGACAAGGTCACGTCACGCCAGTAAACCGACTGCTGAAGCGGGTATCTACTAAAGGCGGACATTGCATCACGGAAATTGCGTCATCCACACGCTTATAATCCGCTCGTTCGCCCGCATTCGAGACCGGTATGACCGCTATCCATATCAAGTTCCCCTCCCTGACCCTCAAGGCCGGCGCCAGGGCGCTGGCCCGCATTCGCGAGCGTGGCTTGAGCGCTGCGGACGTCGGCACGCTACCCGGTGCCGCTGGCGGTCCCAAAGCCCTGGGGATTCAGGGTCTGGACCTGGCATTGTTCGGCGAATGGCTGCCGGCGGCACCGCGCGAGCGCTCGTTGATCGGCGCATCGGTGGGCTCCTGGCGCTTTGCCAGCGCCTGCCTGCCGGATGCTGCCGAGGGCTTGCGGCGCCTTGGCCACCTCTATACCGAACAGAATTTCGCTAAAGGCGTAACCATGGCGCAGATCAGCCAAAGCTCGCGGCGCATGCTCGATGATCTGCTCGATGGTCGTGACGCGACCCTGCTCGACAACCCCTACTATCGCTTGAACATCATGGTAGTCAAAAGTCACGGCTTGCTCGCGGACGACCACCGTGGCCGCCTGGGATTGGGCTTGTCGTCGGTGATCGCCGATAACCTGCGCGGTCGTGCGCGGCTGGCCCGGCACTTCGAACGGCTGATCATCCATGACCCGCGCCTGGCACCACCGGTCAACGCGCTGAACGACTTCCCGTCGCGCTTCGTCGCACTGGACACCTCCAATCTACGCCAGGCCCTGCTGGCCTCGGGTTCGATCCCGATGGTGATGGAAGGCGTGCGACACCTGCCGGGCGCTGGTGCGGGCACGTTCCGCGATGGCGGCCTGCTGGACTATCACCTGGACCTGCCCTACAGCGGCAACGACATCGTGCTGTATCCGCACTTCACCGACCGGGTGATTCCCGGTTGGTTCGACAAGACCTTGCCGTGGCGCCGCGCCTGCCCTGCGCGCTTGCAGGATGTCGTACTGCTGGCGCCATCGAAGGAATACCTGGCGCGCCTGCCTTATGGCAAATTGCCGGATCGTAATGACTTCAAGCGCTTCATGGGCGACGCCCCGAGCCGCCAGAAATACTGGCGCACGACGATGGAGGAAAGCCGCCGCCTGGGCGACGAGTTTCTCGAACTGACGGCCAACGGTCATCTCGCCGAACGCTTGCTGACCCTTTAGTCAGGACAAGCTGTTAAACTCGCCGTCTGCCCACATCGCCGCGGCGATCGCCACCTGAACAGAGCTCAAACCACTGTGGAAATTTTCAAAGAGTTTACCTTCGAATCCGCCCACCGCCTGCCTCACGTCCCGGACGGCCACAAATGCGGCCGCCTGCACGGTCACTCGTTCAAAGTGGCGATCCACCTCAGTGGCGACCTCGACCCGCACACTGGCTGGATTCGTGACTTCTCGGAAATCAAGGCGATCTTCAAGCCGTTGTATGAGCGCCTGGACCACAACTACCTGAACGATATTCCTGGCCTGGAGAACCCGACCAGTGAAGTACTGGCCAAATTCATCTGGGCTGAACTCAAGCCGCTGCTGCCGGAATTGAGCGCCATCCGGATTCACGAGACCTGCACCAGTGGGTGCATCTATCGCGGCGAGTGAGCCAATCGATGAAAAAAACCACCGAGACCGGTGGTTTTTTTATGCCTATGCTTTGCCCTTGCATCCGCCAAGAGGACACGCAAATGACTGACTGGCCGCTGGCTCAAAGCTATCGTTTCAATGGGCATAACGTTCGCTACGCCGTGCGCGGCGATGGGCCGCCGCTGGTGTTCGTGCATGGCACGCCCTTCTCTTCGTTTGTCTGGCACCGGATTGCGCCGCACTTCATCGCCACTCACCGGGTGTACTACTTCGACTTGCTGGGCTACGGGCAATCGGAAAAGGTCGATGGCGATGTTTCCCTGGGTGTGCAAAACCTACTGTTGGCCCAATTGCTGGAACACTGGGGCCTGGACCGTCCGGATGTGGTGGCCCACGACTTTGGTGGCGCGACCGCCCTGCGCAGCCATTTACTCAACGGCAAGGATTACCGCAGCCTGACATTGATCGATCCGGTGGCGCTAACGCCCTGGGGTTCGCCGTTCGTGCAGCATGTCCGACAGTACGAAGGCGCTTTCAGTGGTGTGCCGGATTACATCCAGCGAGCCATCGTGGCGACTTATATTCGCGGGGCAATCAAGCGAGACATCCCGGATGACGAACTCGCACCCTACGTGCAACCGTGGTTGGGCGATCCTGGGCAAGCGGCATTCTATCGGCAGATCGCACAAATGGACGAACGCTACACCCGCGAGGCCGAGGGGCTGTACCCGACGATTCGCTGCCCGGTGCAGATTCTCTGGGGAAAGGACGACCAATGGATTCCCATCGAACGCGGTCGGGCCTTGCAGCAGATAATTCCTGGGGCGCAGTTTCATGCGGTGGCCAACGCCGGGCATCTGGTGCAGGAGGATGCACCTGAAGCCATTATTGCTGCGCTGATGCGTTTTTTGCCGTTGGCTATGACGGCCTGATAGCGCGCCTCGGCGGCCTTGAATTTTGGGTTGGTCTTTAAGTCGTCATCGCTGGAGAGCCAGCGCCTACAGTAGAGAGTGCGCATCCGCGAAAAGACCACTGGCGGCATTCGCCGCTGCCGAGCTAACGTAGAGCTATTGTCCAAACGGTTCTCTGAAAGGATCTGCCCGATGCACATCATCAACGCCCGGCTGCGCAACCAGGAAGGCCTGCATGAGCTGCACCTGGAAAACGGCCTGATCAGCAACATCGCCCGGCAGACCGAAGCGCCGACCCTGGGCCCCGACGATCTGGACGCCGGTGGCAACCTGGTGGTACCGCCCTTTGTCGAGCCGCACATCCACCTCGACGCCACCCTGACCGCTGGCGAGCCGCGCTGGAACATGAGCGGCACGCTGTTCGAAGGCATTGAGTGCTGGGGTGAGCGCAAGGTCACCATCACCGAAGAAGACACCAAGGTCCGTGCCAGGAAAACCATCAGGGCCCTCGCCGCCCATGGCATCCAGCACGTTCGCACCCACGTCGACGTCACCGACCCGCAGCTCACGGCGCTCAAGGCCCTGCTCGAGGTGCGCGAAGAAAGTCGGCATCTGGTCGACATGCAGATCGTCGCTTTCCCCCAGGAAGGCATCGAGTCATACCGCAATGGCCGCGAGCTGATGGAAGAAGCCATCCGCATGGGGGCCGATGTGGTGGGCGGCATTCCGCACTTCGAGTACACCCGCGACCAGGGCGTCAGCTCGGTGAAGTTCCTCATGGACCTGGCCGAGCGCACCGGCTGCCTGGTGGACGTGCATTGCGATGAAACCGACGACCCGCAGTCACGCTTCCTGGAAGTGCTGGCCGAAGAAGCCCGCAGCCGCGACATGGGCTCGCGGGTCACCGCCAGCCATACCACGGCCATGGGCTCGTACGACAACGCCTACTGCGCCAAGCTGTTTCGCCTGCTTGGGCACGCCGGCATCAGCTTCGTCTCCTGCCCTACCGAAAGCATTCACCTGCAGGGGCGTTTCGACAATTTTCCGAAACGCCGGGGCGTGACCCGGGTCAACGAACTGCTGGAAGCCGGCATGAACGTATGTTTCGGCCAGGACTCGATCGTCGACCCCTGGTACCCGCTGGGCAACGGCAACATCCTGCGGGTGCTCGAAGCCGGCCTGCATATCTGCCACATGCTCGGGTATCGCAACCTGCAAAACGCCCTGGACCTGGTCACCGTCAACAGCGCCAAGGCCATGGCCCTGGGCGAGCGCTACGGGCTTGAACCCGGACGGCCGGCGAACCTGCTGATCCTCTCGGCGGAAAGCGATTATGAGGTGATTCGCAGCCAGGGCTTGCCGCTGTATTCAGTACGCGGCGGCAAGGTATTGATGAAGCGCACGATGCCGGTGGTGGAGTTCTCCAGCGAACAGATCTGAAGGTTGCTGTGATTGGAATGCCCCCTTCGCGAGCAGGCTCGCTCCCACAGTTTTGTGAACGACAAAAAACTACTGTGGGAGCGAGCCTGCTCGCGAAGGCGATCTCAAATTCACCTCACTAATTGAGCCGTACCAAACAGGCTGACCCGACTCAGCTCCCCCTGCTCCTCTTCCAGCAAAATCGGCGCCGTACCACCCGGCATCACCACGTTCACCTCCCCGGCATTCACCCACCCTATCCGCCAAGCCGAACACGCCACTGCTGAGGCGCTGGTGCCGGATGATGCTGTCGGCCCTTCACCACGTTCAAATACTCGCGCGATCACTCGCTGCCCGGACTCACGCATCGCCCATTGCAGATTAATCCCCGCCGGGCAGGGTTTACCCGCACCGGCAGGCATCGCATAGGCGATTCGCATCAGTCCCTCGGCCAATGGCGATTGCCTCATTTGCTCATTGCCCGGCAAGGCCTCGGCACTGTCCACCAGCGTCACACAATGCGGATTGCCGACCCGGGCAAACTGACTGCGCGTCCAGGCGCCATTGAGTGCTGACAACTGACGCACGTGGCTGAGCTCACGGCCGTTCAACTGCACAGCTTCAACGTCAACGGCACTGACCGCCGATGGCCCGAAGCCAGGCTCGCCCAGGTCTAGCCAGAAACCCTGCGCACCCTCGACTTGCGCGGCTTTCACCGACGTTTGCCCCGGCGAGGGTGTGTCGGATTTGTCGTGATGCACCCTGAGTACGCAGGCTTCATCGCTTGGAAACAGTCCCTGATCGCTCAACGCCTGGGAAAAAATCGTCAGCCCGTTGCCGCTGCGCTCGGCCAGGGTGCCGTCGGTGTTGACGATCAACAGGTCAAAGGGCGGCGATGACTGAAACGGCCCGACCAGCAAACCGTCGCTGCAATGATCCTTGCTGCCCGGCGGTTGCGTGCCGGGCGCCCAGGCACAGCACGCTTCGATGGCCGCCAGCGCCCAGTCCTCGCGAGTTTGCGCGGCGCGGTCGGCCTGATCGGGCACGTCGATGCCCTGCTGGCGCAGCGCCTCGGGCGCCACCACCTTGTAGATATTGCCCCGTGCATCGTACATCCGCGCCATGGCGCCCTCCCTGTTGGACATCTGGTTCTGGCACAACATATCGCGAAACACCGTCTGGCTGTGCAAGGATGTCAGCTTGTGGGCGTGCCAGATCACGGACGCTGAGCGAACCCTCGGGGCCAGATCACTGTCAGTTGCAGACGCGACGTTTTTTCCAAGGATTGATATGACCAACCTCAACACCCAGACCTCATTCGTGCCAGGGCGCCTGGAACAGATGTCCACGCGCGTCGCCTTTTTCATCGCCGGGTTCGGCATCGCCGCGTGGGCGCCGCTGGTGCCCTATGCCAAGGCGCGGGCCGGGCTGGACGAAGGCACCCTGGGTTTGTTGCTGCTGTGCCTCGGTGTGGGCTCGATATTGGCGATGCCTATAGCTGGAATCCTGGCCACGCGCTTCGGGTGCCGCAAAGTGGCGACCGGTGGCACCTTGCTGATCTGTGCGGCGTTGCCTTTGCTGGCCACGGTATCGTCGATTCCGGCCTTGATCGGCGCATTGTTCATGTTCGGCGCGGGCCTGGGCACCGTGGATTCGACGGTGAACCTGCAGGCGGTGATCGTCGAACGCGCCAGTGGCAAAAACATGATGTCGGGGTTTCACGGGTTGTTCAGCCTGGGCGGAATCGTCGGCGCGGCGGGCGTCAGTGCGTTGCTCGGCCTGGGGCTTGCGCCACTGGGGGCGATGCTGGTGGTCATCGTGTTGCTGCTGGTCGCACTGCTCAAGGCTGCCCCGCACATGCTGCCCTATGGCAGCGAAAGTTCGGGACCGGCCTTCGCTGTTCCCCACGGTATCGTGCTGTTTATCGGCGGGATGTGTTTCATCGTGTTCCTCGCCGAAGGTGCCGCCCTAGACTGGAGCGCGGTGTTCCTGGTGCAGGAACGCGGCATCGACAAGGCCTACGCCGGACTGGGGTACGCGGCCTTCGCACTGACCATGACGGCGGGTCGGTTAACCGGTGACGCCATCGTGCGTCGCCTGGGCGCAACGCGGGTCATTGTCTTCGGTGGGGCGGCGGCGGCGGCCGGTCTGTTGCTGGCCACGTTCGCCCCCAGCTGGGAAGCGGCGCTGGTGGGTTATGCGCTGCTGGGAGCCGGATGCTCGAACATTGTCCCAGTGCTGTATACCGCGGTGGGCAAGCAGACCGTGATGCCGCAAAGCATCGCCGTGCCGGCCATTACCACCCTGGGTTACGCGGGGATACTCGCAGGGCCTGCGTTGATCGGATTCGTCGCCCATGCCGCCAGCTTGAGTTTTGCCTTCGGGTTGATGGCGCTGTTGCTGCTGGCGGTTGCGATTGGCGGGAGAGTGTTGAAGGTTTGAAGCGAAAAGATCGCAGCCTGTAGGAGCTGCCGCAGGCTGCGATCTTTTGATCTTCAGCTTTTAAAAACCGACACTGGCCTGGACGAAGAACGTGCGCGGCGTGCCGACGTACATGCCCGCATTGTTGTCGCTGGAGCGGGTGAAGTACTGCTTGTCGAAGATGTTTTTCACCCCGGCCCCCAGCTTCAGGTTCGACACCTGCGGACCGAAATCATAGCCGGCGCGCACGTTCCAGGTGACGTAGCCCGGAATGTCGCCGTACTGCCCATCCGCCGTGCCTTCAGTGATGTAGTTGTTGCTGAAGCTGCCGTCAGCATTCACCGCCACGCCGGGGGAGCGTTGCTTGGACTGGGCGAAGGCATCCAGGTTGTAGGTCCAGCGATTGATGTCGTAGCGCAGGCCAGCGGTTGCTACCTGGCGCGAGTAGAACGGCAGGTCACGCCCCTTGAAGTCCGGAATATCTCCTTCATAGACGGCGCGGGTGTAGGTGTAGCCGGCATTGGCGGTAAGACCGGCCAGCCGTGGGTCCAGCGCCGCCATGTCGTAGTGCACCGATGCCTCGATGCCCCGGTGCGTGGTAGCGCCGAGGTTGGTCCAGCCCGCATCGTTGCTGATGTATTGCAGCTCTTTATCGAAGTCGATGTAGAACAGCGTCACTTCACCGCCCCACACCTCATCGTTGTAGCGCGTACCGAGCTCGTAGGTCTTGGCCTTTTCCGGTTCCAGGCCATTGGCCGTTTCGTCACCTGCGCCACCCTGGCCGAGCTGAAAATACTGCAGGGAGCCGAATGACGTTTCGTAGTTGGCGAACAGTTTCCAGGCATCAGACATGTGATACATCACGCTCAGCGCCGGCAGCGGTTCGTTACTCTCGATGCTGCGGCGTTTTTCCTGCACTGGCCTGCCTGCGGTGTCGAGCACCGGGCGGTCATGCCACTCGGTCTGGATATGTTCGAAACGTACACCCGGAGTGATGGTCCAGTTGCCGACATCGATTTTGTTGTCGACATACACCGCGTGGGCTTCAGTACCCCCGGTACGGTCCTGGTACACATGGCCGTCCGAACCCGGACGCGCGACCGGCTCGTTGTTGACCAGCGCCAGGCGGCTGGCTTCTTCGTGCATGCCTTCTTTCAGGTAGCGATAACCGACGCTCACTTCCTGGGTCGTCTGGCCGACGTCGAACACGTGGGACACACGCGGTTCGATGCCATAGGTGTAATAGGTGCGCGGAAACGAACCCAGGGTCTTCTGGTCGCGAGCGGCGATGTTGCTGCCACGGAAACTGTCGGAGTAGTAGGTCAGCACTTCGGCCTGGGTGCGGTCGTCGAGTTGCCGAATCCACTTGAACGACACGTCCTTGCGGCGGCCGCTGAAGTTATCGTGGTCGCGGTCGGACTGGAACGGGTCGGCGTCATACTGGGCCTGGGTCAGGCCGCCGGGCATGTCGGCGCTGGCGTCGTAATAGTGGAAGTTGAGGCTGAAGTCATCCACATCGGTCGGCGCCCAGTGGGTCTTGAGGATCACGTCGTCGATGTCATTGCCATTGTTGCTTTTGCGATAACCGTTGCCGTTCACCCCGGAATACAACAGCGCCACGCCCATGCCGTTGTCGGCGGTGCCGCCGGCGAACAGCGTGTCGATGTGCTTCCAGCCCCCGTGTTGGGAGGTTTCCAGGGTGCTGCCGATTTCAGCCGAGGCTTGTTCCGGGATCGCACGGGTCACGAAGTTGATCACCCCGCCCACGTTCTGTGGCCCGTAACGCACGGAGCCGGCGCCGCGCACCACGTCGATGCTGTCGAGGTTGCCGGAGGAAATCGGCGCCATGGACAACTGCGGCTGGCCATAGGGGGCGAACGCCGCCGGCACGCCATCGATCAACACGGTCGAGCGTGGCGACAGGCGCGAAGTCAGCCCGCGAACGCCGACGTTCAGCGAGATATCACTGCCACCGGTACCGTTGGCCTCCTGCACTTGCACACCCGGCACGCGCTTCAATACGTCGCCGACGTTCATCGCGCCTTGCTCGATCATGGCCTCGCGGCGAATCACGGTACGGGCGCCGGGGTGGTTCTGCACCACCGCGGCATCGGCATCACCGAGCCAGTCGCCCACCACCTTGATGTCGGTCATGCCTAGCTCCAGCGGGCCGTCTGCCGCAGGGGCCGGCAGCAGCGTCACCGAGCCTTCGTTGATCTGGTATTGCAGGCCGCTGCCTTGCAACAACTGGCGCAGCGCCTCTTCCGGCGAGATATTGCCATCCACGGCGGGGGCCTGCTTGCCGGCCACCAGTTCCGGACTGAAAAAAACCTGCAGCGACGTTTGCTGGCCCAACTGGCTCAGGGCCTGCCCCAAAGGTTGCGCCGGGATATGGATAGCCTCGGCAGCGAATGCCTGGGGCAGCGCCAGGTTGACCGCCAGTGCAAGGGCCAGCGGCAACCAAGGGGAATTGTTGTTTTTAGCGATGGTTTTTTTCACGTCGAACGTAGTCCTGAAGATCGCAAAAGTGTGCGCTTGTTAATGCAAACCAGTTGCAGTTGAACAGGAAGACGCTGAACTCGAAAAAAACCTGAATTTTATTTTGAGATTATTTCCTGACTGCCGTCATCGAGCGTGCGCACGGCCACCGGAAGGATGCTCGGCAAGGCCTTGAGCAACGCGTCAGTGTTGTCAGACTTGAACACGCTGGTCAGGCGCAGATTGCCGATTGTGGCATTACCGACCTTGAGCGGCTTGTCTCGGTAACGCGAGACCTGCTCGGCGACATCGGCCAGGCTGGCGTTATTGAACACCAGCTTGTCGTTGCGCCAGGCCGTCAGTTCAGCCGGGTTGACCGGATAGGCCACAGCGACCTTGCCCCCGGCATCGACATGGGTACCGAGACCCGCGGTCAAGCTGATGAAATCATCGGCGGCGGCATCGCGCCCCTGCACCTTGACCGTGCCCTGCTCCACCACGACCTGGGTTTCGGCGCTGCCCCGGCGTACATCGAAGCGGGTTCCGGTGACCGTGACCCTGCCACTTCCCGCCTCAACGACAAAGGGCCGACTGCTGTCATGCTGGACGCTGAACATCGCCTCGCCTTCGCTCAGCTCAATGGCGCGGCGATGCTTTTCGAAGCGCACCTGAATCCGGCTGCGGCTGTCCAGGTCGACCATCGAACCATCGGGCAAGGCTACTTGGCGACGCTCGCCCAGGGCTGTGGAAAACTCGGCCGTGTAAGGCGACGGTTGCTTCAACCCGTTGGACAGGCCCAAGCCAACTGCCACCGCCAACACACTGGCGGCCACGGCATAGCGCAATATCGGTCGACGTTTGCTGCGTGATGGTGTTTCTTCGCACAATGCTCGCAGACGCGCCGCCGGCACCAGGTCGGCGGCTGTCCACAGGCCCTGGAGCAACGCGAATTCGTCCCGGTGTTGAGGGTGTTCATTCAGCCAGCGTTCGAATTGGCGTTGCGCGCCCACATCGACGACGGGCTCCTGCAAACGCACAAACCAGCGCGCCGCTTCATCGCGAACCGTTGTTTGCCCGCACGCACAATCACGAGTATCCATCATGGAAGTTCCTGTTGAGCCGGGGATGAAAAACCACACCGCATCATCACTGCAACCCGTCCAGGCGGTCGCGCAGATGCCGCAGGGTGCGGATCATATACTTTTCCACCATGTTCCTGGACAGCCCCAAGCGTTCGGCGATTTCAGCCTGGGTCAAGCCCTCGATCTTCTGCCAGACAAACACCTTGCGGCAGTTGACCGGCAGCTCGGTGAGCGCCCGCTCGATGGAGTCAGCCAACTGGATCGCCTGCATGTAATGCTCCGGGTCGCCGGACGACGACACACTGAGATCAATTGCCCCTGACTCCATGGCACTCCGTCGATCCTCACGTCGATAACCGTCCACCGCGATGTTGCGCGCAGTCTGGTGCAGATAGGCCCGGGGTTGCTGCACCGCCGCCGAATCCGACTCGAGCACGCGCACGAAGGTATCGTGGGCCAGGTCCTCGGCCTGCTGACGGTTTCTCAGGCGACGGGTCCAGGTGCCAATCAACTCTTCGTAATGCTCGAAAAAGCCGTGTCTGCGGGGCAGCTTGGGGGTCATTGCGGTGTGCTGTGGAGACGAGGGCGTGAATAGTAATGCTTCCTATTAACCTAAGGCAACGGTTTGCGGCTGAGCGGCGCGAAGGCTAACGCTCATTAGCCTTCGCGCCGCGAGTACCCGGCAGTTCCACACGCGCCACCAGCCCTGCGCCTTTGCGATTGCGCAGTGTCAGCTCCCCACCCTGCTCTCGAACGATCGCCCGCGCAGCAGACAATCCCAGTCCCACGCCACCGGTATCCCGGTTGCGTGAGGTCTCCAGCCGGTAGAAGGGATCGAACACCTGTTCGAGGGCGGACTCGGGTATGCCGGGGCCCTCGTCACTCACTTCGATGCAGACCATTCGCCCTTCATGCCTTAGCTCGATTGCCGGTTCATGTGCATATTTCACGGCGTTTTCCAGCAGGTTGACGATCACACGTTTGATCCCGAGCGGGCGGCCGTCGTACACCAGGTGAGCGGGACCCGTGAAGTGGACGACGATGTCCTGGTCGCGAAAGTCATCGACGATCGTTTGCAGCAATTCCGAAAGGTCGAATGCCGTGGCGTGCTCCCCGTGGCTTTCATCACGGAAAAAACCCAGCGCCGCGTTGATCATCGTTTGCATTTCTTCGATGTCGCGCACCATTTTGCGCTGCTGTTCCAGGTCGTCCATGAATTCGCTGCGCAGACGCATCCGGGTCAGGGGCGCGCGCAAGTCGTGGGAGATGGCCGCGAGCATCTGCGTACGCTCGCTGAGAAAGTGCCGGATCTGCGCCTGCATGGTGTTGAAGGCAATGGTGGCCTGGCGTATTTCATGGGGGCCTTCGATCTTGATCGGCGGCGCGCGCAGGTCATCGCCAAAGCGCCGTGCAGCGCTGGCAAAACGTTGCAGCGGACTGGCCAGTTGTCGCGTGGCAATCCAGGCGACCAGCAGGGTAGCCACCAGCCCCAGGGCGATGATGATCGCAATCCGTACGCTGGAGTCGAGCCCCCAGCTGCGTTCCGGCGGGGTGAACGACAGCCAGCTGCCATCGCGCAGCTCAACCAGTGCCACGTAGTGCGCCTGGGGGCTTTCGTCCGGCCAGTCGCCGGGGTTGAAGACTCGAATATCGCGAGGAACATCCCCCAGCAATTGCTGCAGCGGCGAATGCTCGTGCCCCACCTGCATACCGCCCGGGGGCAGATGGAAGTCGGCCCGCCGTTCGTGCCAAACCACCTCAAGCATCGGATGGCTGGCGGCAGAGGCCAACGACGAGCGCAACGGCACAGGCGCTGCCTCGATCACCCGAACATTCGCGGCCATTTGCTCGAGCAGGCCGGTGCGCTCAATGGGCGGACGGCCCCAGGTTCCGGCGAGCTGAACGAACAGGCCATTGAGGGCCAGGGACGCGAGCATCGCCGCGACGATTGTCAGCGCAATGCGCGACCTGAGGGTATCGCGAGGGACTATTCGAGGGACCATTCGAGCGACCAGGCGGCGGATCATGAGCGGGTCACCTTGGCGCAGAACATATACCCGCCGTTACGTACCGTGCGAATCAGATCCGGGCGCTTGCTGTCCGGCTCGATCTTGCGTCGCAGCCGACTGACCTGCACATCGATGCTGCGGTCATAGGCATCGTGCCCCTGGCCACGCGCCAGGTCGATCAGCTGTTCCCGGGTAAGAATGCGCTGTGGATGCTCGAGAAAAACCCGCAGCAGATCGAACTCGCCCGCGGACAACGGAATCATCACGCCCTCGGGCGAACGCAATTCACGACAAGTGATGTCCAGGTGCCAATCGGCGAATGCGATGATCGGACGCGAGGGCTCGAGCCCCGGGCTTTTCTCGCCCGCGCGACGCTGCACGGCACGCAGCCTGGCAAGCAGCTCCCGAGGGTCGAATGGCTTGGTCAGGTAATCGTCGGCGCCCAGTTCCAGGCCGACAATGCGGTCGCTCAGTTCACCCATCGCGGTCAACATGACGATCGCAATATCCGTCCGTGCCCGCAGTTTCTGGCAGAGGCTCAGGCCACCTTCGCCGGGTAGCATCAGGTCCAGGATGATGATGTCCGGGCGGTTCTTTTCGATCATCGCCCACATGGCCTCACCATGGGTGGCCAAGTCCACCTCGTAGGCATGCTGAACAAAAAACTGTTTCAGCAGGGACAGGATTTCCACATCGTCGTCGACGATCAGCAGTCTGCTCACGTTCGGGGATCCACGGCCAAAAAAGAGCGTATCTAAAACCATTCCGGTGCCAGGGTCATATATTTCAATCCAGCAACATTTCTACTTGCATGACATCAATCGGACATACGGTCGCAACCCCCTTGCGGCACCCTGCGCGAATTCCAACTCATGAGGTCTTCCATGCAGGGTTCGAACAGCACCTACGCCACCGAGACAACCGACAGCGCTCACACGGTGATCCTCAACCAGCGCACCAGTGCGCCAGGGCAAGACGAGCCGATTCTATTTCAGCAATCGTGCCTGGGACTGACCGACGATCGGACCCACGTCGTGCTGCGCCGCTATTTCGAGCGCTACAGCCCGACCACCAGCAACTGGGTGGAATACATCCACCGCGTGCCGATTGCCGAGTTTACCCAGTGGATCATGGCCAACGGCGATCTGCGTATCGAATGCTCGGAAGACCTGCCAGGCTCCACCCTCCAATCAGGAACTTCTTGATGAGAAAGCGCTTCTCGCTGCCGCTATTGGCCGCTGTAACCCTCGTCCTCTCGGCGTGCAGCAACAAAAAAGTCCCATCACCCGACACCTATTCAGGCTTTCTGAACGACTACAGCGCCTTGACCGAGCACCAGTCACCTTCAGGCCAACCGGTGCTGAGCTGGGTAAACCCCAAACTTGAGCTTGACCGCTACACCCAGGTTTATATCGAACCGAGCCAATACTACCCGCAGCCCAAACCCAGCGAGCGCCTGCCACAGACCACGCTCGGCGACACGACCTGGTACTACGATGCGGTGCTCAAGTTTGAGTTGGGCAAGGTCTTGACCGTGGTCCCCACCCCGGGCCCGAAAACCCTGATCGTGCGACCGGCAATCACCCGAGTGAGCGCCAGCACCCAGGGCCTGCGCTATTACGAATGGCTACCGATCACCCTGGTTGCAGCAGGCGTCAGCACCGCCACCGGGATCCGCGACCAGGACAGTGAAATTGCCACCGAGGTCGCCTTTCTCGACGGCGAGACCAGGACCCTTGTCGCCAAAGTGGTGCGCGTGGGCACGGGGATACCGCTGGAGAACGACAATCAGGTCATCACCACGGCAAACATCAAGGGCGTGCTCGACGGCTGGGCCAGCGACCTGCGCAAGTCGTACCTGGCGATGCGTAAATAAAAGGCTGCTTGCCAATCGGGATCCAATGGGGAAAATTGATTCAGGCAGGCAGTCAAAGCAATCTGGCAGGAATCCAAATGCAGGTTTCGACGGGATGTAGCAAAGTGCAAGCATGCCAGTCACCGGCTTTTCCCCAGGAATGCACCCATGTCCAGCGCCAAAGCACTGCCAAAAAGATCACCGCTTGCCCGGCTCGCCCTGGCCATCTCCCTGAGCGTCCTCGGCCTGCCCATGTGCGTGGGCAATGCCCAGGCCCACGGCGGCCAAGCCGAAATGGTGCCGCTGCAGGCAGGCCTTGAGGAATTTGGCGCCACGGTCAAATGGGACGACTACTCGAACCTGTTCACCATTGCCAAGGACGGTGTCTACCTCAAGGTCAAGCCGGATAGCAAAGTAGCCATGCTCAACGGCAAGCGCATGGAGCTGACGGTGCCCGTGGTGTTCAAGGGCAAGACCGCCTTCATGTCCAAGGACTTCATCAACCAGGTGTTCCAGTCCGGCCTGGACACGACCTTTGTCGTCGAGACCCGACCCAACCCGCTCAACCCCCTGAGTGCGGACGAAATCACCGCGGCGGTGGACATCGTCAAGCAATCGGAACATTACAAGCCAGGTTTTCGCTTCACCGAAGTCTCGGTCAAGGCGCCGCCGAAGGATCAGGTGTGGAACTTCATCTACACCGGGCAAAACGTGACCCAGCCGCGCCAGGCCAATATCGTCGTGCTGGACGGCAAGCACGTGATCGAAGCGCTGGTGGATCTCGACAGCAAGGCGTTGCAATCCTGGAAGCCCATCGAAGGCGCCCATGGCATGGTGCTGCTGGATGATTTCGCCACGGTGCAAACCGCTGTCGAAACCAGCCCCGAATACGCACAAGCCCTGGCCAAGCGCGGCATCAACGATGTGAAGAAAGTCGTCGCCACGCCGCTGACCGTCGGATACTTCGACGGCAAGGACGGGCTGGCCCAGGACAAGCGCCTGCTGAAGATCGTCAGCTACCTCAATGTCGATGACGGCAACTACTGGGCGCATCCGATCGAGGGCCTGGTGGCGATTGTCGATCTGGAGCAGAAAAAACTGATCAAGATCGAAGACGAAGCGCTGGTTCCGGTCCCGATGAAACCGACGCCCTACGACGGACGCGGGCGCAAGGTCGTGGCGGTCAAGCCGCTGGAAATCATCGAACCCGAAGGCAAGAACTACACCATCACCGGCAATAGCATTCACTGGCAGAACTGGGACTTCCACGTTCGCCTCGATTCGCGGGTCGGCCCGATCCTGTCCACGGTCACCTATGACGACAAGGGCAAGAAGCGCAAGATCATGTACGAAGGCTCCCTGGGCGGGATGATCGTGCCTTATGGTGACCCGGATGTCGGCTGGTACTTCAAGGCCTACCTGGATTCCGGCGACTACGGCATGGGCACCCTCACCTCGCCTATTGCCCGTGGCAAAGACGCCCCGGAAAACGCCGTGCTGCTGGACGCCACCATCGCCGACTACACCGGCGCACCGACGTCGATTCCGCGCGCCATGGCCGTGTTCGAGCGCTATGCCGGCCCGGAATACAAACACCAGGAAATGGGCCAGCCCAACCTCAGTACCGAACGGCGTGAGCTGGTGGTGCGCTGGATCAGTACCGTCGGCAACTATGACTACATTTTCGACTGGGTCTTCCAGCAGAACGGCACCATCGGCATCGACGCCGGCGCCACCGGCATCGAAGCGGTCAAGGGTGTGAAATCCAAAACCATGCACGAAGAAACCGCCAAGGAAGATACACGCTACGGCACCCTGCTCGATCACAACATCGTCGGCACCACGCACCAGCACATCTACAACTTCCGCCTGGACATGGACGTGGACGGCGAAAGCAACTCGCTGGTGGAAGTGAACCCCGTCGTACTGCCCAACGACCGTGGCGGGCCGCGCACCAGCACCATGCAGACCGAAACCCGCGTGGTCGGCACCGAACAACAGGCCGCGCAGAAGTTCGACCCCTCGACCGTGCGGCTGCTGAGCAACTTGAGCAAGGAAAACAAGGTCGGCAACCCGGTGTCGTACCAACTGATTCCCTATGCCGGCGGCACGCACCCGGTGGCCAAGGGCGCCAACTTCGGCACGGACGAATGGCTGTACCACCGCCTGAGCTTCATGGACAAGCAGCTGTGGGTGACGCAATACAACCCTGAGGAAAAGTACCCGGAAGGCAAATACCCGAACCGCTCGGACAAGGACTCGGGACTGGGGCAATTCACCCAGGATAACCATTCCATCGAGAACACCGACGACGTGGTCTGGCTGACCACCGGCACCACCCACATCGCCCGGGCCGAAGAATGGCCGATCATGCCGACCGAGTGGGTGCATGTCCTGCTGAAGCCGTGGAACTTCTTCGATGAAACGCCGACGCTGAATCTCAACGCCCCGAAATAACCAGGCAATGCACATACTCCCTGTGGGAGCGGGCTTGCTCGCGAAGGCGTCGTGTCAGTCGACATTAATGTTGATGACACACCGCTTTCGCGAGCAAGCCCGCTCCCACAGGGGTTATGTGTTGCTCAATGGAAATCACGCATGCCGCTTGCGATATTCCCCCGGCGCAATGCCGAAGCGCGATTTGAATGCCGTGGAAAAATAGCTCGAATCGGAAAAACCCCACGAATACCCCAACACCGACAACTTCTGCTCCTTGCCCGATTGACGCAGGGTTTCGGCACACAGGTCCAACCGACGGTTCTTGATGTAGCGCGCCACCACCAGGCCTTTCTTGGCGAACATCCGGTACAACCCACGGGTCGACATGCCGACTTCCCGCGCCAGCCATTCCGGGCACAGCTCTTCGCAGCGGATGTGCTGGTCGATGAAACTCAGGGTCTTGCGGAAGGTGCGCTCGTGTGGATCCGTGCAATCGTCGCCCTGGCTGATGGCCGGGCGCAGCAGGCTGACAATGGCCTCCAGGGTCGCCTCGCTTTCCTGGCGACTGAGGTTCTGCTGGCGCGTGGCATCGATGATCAAGCGGTGCGAAAGCATGGCGATGGGCGATGTCGCGGCAATCCGATGGCCGCACTTGACCGGGTTGAAGCGCAGCGTCTGCTCCACCAGTTGGTACGGCAGGATCAGCGACAATTGGCGGGAGTTTTCGCTGTAGGTGAAGTCGCTGGGCCGCGCAGCATCGATCAACGTGATGTCCCCGGCGGACAGCTGGACCCTGTCGTCGCCCTGGGCCATGCCCGCGGTGCCATCGAGCTGGAACACCGCAAAGTACTTACCGTCCTCGCCCGCCGCGACTTCCTGCGGCGTGCGGTACAGCCGCGCCTGGCAAGCATCGACGAAGCTGAGCTTGAGGGCATCGCTGCGGTGTTCGCGAATCTGCCCGGCAAAGCCGGTTCCCAGGGGTTGGGCGTTGAAGGCGCCACAGATCTGGTTGATCTGGTGGATCCACTGATCGAACCCATCCTGGCGCTGTGCGGTTGTAGAAATCATGTCGGGCCTCACGCAGGCTTATTTTTATTGTCTACGTCAATCAACAGGTTCTCCTGAACAGCGACTCTCCCTGACCGTCGACGGGCTATTTCAGCCCGCCAAACCGTCGATAAAAACTCTCGCCTACATCCGGTAGCGGTCCGTCGGCGGTTTCCAGTGCACTGTTCAGCCATTCCTCGGCCTTGGCGTAGATCAAACGGTAAATGTTGCGGCACAACTGCCGGGCTGCTCGCCCTTCCCAGTCGCCGGGCAACAACTCGTCCGGCAATTGCGGGTCGCGCAGCAGCAGTTTGCGGTATTCGTGAATAAGCAGGATCCGCGCCAGGAAGCAGTCGGCTGGCTGCAGGTTTTCCTGTTCGCGCAGGGCTTGCCACAGCGGCCGGAACAGCTGGATGAATTCGCTGTAGTGGGTCGCCAGCTCCTCGATGTTCCAGCTCTCGCGCACCTGCAGGCGCAGGGCCTTGGAGGCGAGTACGTCTTGAGCGGTGGTTTCGAAGACGATGGTTTCTTCCTGGGCGCCGAGGTCCAGCAGCGTCGCGTTGACATCCGTGCGATCGCTGCGCGGACAGGCCAGCACCACCGGCGAAATCGCACCAAAACCTTGCCATTCCAGTTCTTCGCGCACTTGCTTGCGCTTGTCCTGGGTCAGTTGCGACAGCATCACCAGGCACCAGGAACCATCCCAGGCCGGCATGCTGGTGCTGTAGACCCGTTTGAACGCCTTGTCGAAACGCCGGCGACCGGTGCCGGTCAGGCTGTAGTAACTACGACGCCCCACCTTCTCGGCGGTCAGCCAGCCTTCCTTGGTCAGGCGAAAAATCGAGGTACGGATCAGCCGCTCGTTGATGCCGATCGGTTCGAGCAACTGGATCAGGCTGCCCAGCCAGACGGTCCCGCCGTGGGGTTCGATGGCATCACCGTACAGGGTGATGATCAAGGAACTGGCACGGATCGGTGTCTGCTCTTGAAAGCGTGTAATCAGATGGTTCAAGGGTATCAGGGACGACATGGGCGTACCGGGCTGAAAAAAGAAAAGGAATATACCGAAAACCTGCCTGTTAATCGCAGCTCCCCTTGTGGGAGCGAGCCTGCTCGCGAAAGCGGTGTACCAGTCACCATCAATATTGGAGGTCAGACCGCATTCGCGAGCAGGCTCGCTCCCACAAAGGTTGTGTTCACAAGGTATTGCCTTTCGGTCGAAGGCCACGGTCGCTGATTCGCGGCCGATCCGGCTCCGGCTCCGCCAGCGGCTCGCACACCTGCATCTGTGTGAGGCAACGCTTGGCCAGCTCCTGATACTCACGAGTACCGGCCTGCTTCCACGCCACTTCCTGATCGCTAAGCATGCGTTTGACACTCGCCGGCGCGCCCATGACCAATGATTGCTCGGGGCATTCGAAGCCGGCCTTGACGAAGGCCGCCGCCGATACGAAGGACCGCGGGCCGATGCGTGCGTTGTCCATCACCACCGCATTCATCCCCACCAGCGCATCGGCGCCGATCCGGCAACCGTGCAGCACGGCACCGTGGCCGATGTGGCCATTGCGCTCGACCACGGTGTCGCTGTCGGGGAAACCATGCATCACGCAGGTGTCCTGAATGTTGGCACCCTCCTCCAGCACGATCCGCCCGAAATCACCGCGCAGGCTGGCCAGCGGCCCTACATAACAGTGGGGGCCGATGATCACGTCACCGATCAACACGGCGGACGGATGCACATAGGCGCTCGGGTCAACCACCGGGGTCAGGCCATCAAGGCTGTAGCAGGTCATGGCAGGTTCCTTGGCAAAGCGATGCATATATTGACTTATTTTGTATCACATCGCTTTTACCAGCACAAAGATTAAAAAGCGTATCACTTGATGGCGGCGTTCCAACGGGGTGCATTTCAACCGCCACAACCCTCGACAACACCAATAAAATCAATACTCATAGCGTAATAGCCTGCTTCATTCACACCACCTTTGGAAATCACAAATCCGACAATAGGACACATTAAATCGTTTTTTATGTTGATTTTACGTATCACGTTATAGGTATACTCCGGCAAAACCGGCCCCTGCGGTCGATCCAATAACAAGCCGGCCTCAGCGCCGAGCGTTCACCGTGAGGGCATCCGCCATGCCTCAAACCCTTGCCGTCGAATTCATCGAGCCTGGCGTACGCCTGATTACCCTGCAGCGCCCACAAGCGCTGAACGCCCTGAACACCCAGTTGCTGGGTGAGCTGGCGGATGAGTTGAGCATCGCCCAAGCCGACCCCGAGACCCGCGCCGTGGTCATGACCGGCAACCGCAAAGCCTTCGCCGCCGGTGCCGACATCAAGGAAATGGCCGAGCGCGACCTGGTCGGCATCCTCGATGACCCGCGCCAGGCCTCATGGCAAGCCATCACCCGCTTCAACAAACCGCTGATCGCCGCCGTCAACGGCTTCGCCCTCGGCGGTGGCTGCGAACTGGCCATGCACGCCGACATCATCATTGCCGGCGAAGACGCGCACTTCGGCCAGCCGGAAATCAACCTCGGGATCATGCCCGGCGCGGGCGGCACCCAACGCCTGCTGCGCGCCGTCGGCAAATCCATGGCCATGCAGATGGTCCTGACCGGCGAGCCGATCGACGCTCGACAGGCCCAGCGCGCCGGGCTGGTCAGCGAAGTCACCCAGCCTGAATTCACCGTCGATCGCGCTCTGCAGGTTGCCCGCCAGATCGCCGCCAAGGCACCGCTGGCGGTACGCCTGGCCAAGGAAGCGCTACTCAAGGCCATGGACACCGACCTCGCCAGCGGCCTGCGCTTCGAGCGCCATGCCTTCACCGTGCTGGCCGGCACCCGCGACCGCGACGAAGGCATTGCCGCCTTCCAGGAAAAACGCACACCGACTTTCACCGGCCAGTAACCCGGTTACCCGCCTTACGAATTCCACGAGAGCGCCAAGACCATGAACTTCGAACACATCCTGTTTTCCATCGAGGCCGGCGTCGCCCTGCTCAGCCTCAATCGCCCGGATCAGCTCAACAGCTTCAACACCCAGATGCATGGCGAAGTGAAGGAGGCGCTCAAGCAGGTGCGGCAAAACCCCGACGTGCGCGTGCTACTGCTGACCGGCGAAGGCCGTGGCTTCTGCGCAGGGCAAGACCTGAGCGACCGCAATGTCGCGCCGGGCAGTGCCGCGCCGGACCTGGGCGAGTCCATCGAGAAGTTCTACAACCCGCTGATCCGCCAACTGCGTGACTTGCCGATGCCGGTGATTTGCGCGGTCAACGGCGTGGCCGCTGGTGCTGGCGCCAACATCCCACTCGCTTGCGACCTGGTGCTGGCAGCGCGTTCGGCCAGCTTCATCCAGGCCTTCTGCAAGATCGGCCTGATCCCTGATTCCGGGGGAACCTGGACCCTGCCGCGCCTGGTCGGCATGGCCCGCGCCAAGGCACTGGCCCTGCTCGGCAATCGCCTGAGCGCTGAACAGGCCGAACAATGGGGGCTGATCTACCGCTGTGTGGAAGACGCCGAACTGCGCGATGAAGCATTGAAACTGGCACAACACCTGGCCACCCAGCCGACCTACGGCCTGGCGCTGATCAAACGCAGCCTGAACGCCAGCATGAGCAACAGCTTCGATGAACAGCTGGAGCTGGAGCGCGACCTGCAACGCCTGGCCGGGCGCAGCGAGGACTATCGCGAAGGCGTGGGCGCCTTCATGGAAAAACGCACCCCAAGCTTCAAGGGACGTTGAGTCATGAGCGCATTGAACACCTCTGCACGCATCGCCGTGATCGGCGCCGGCGCCATGGGCGCCGGCATTGCCCAGGTAGCCGCACAGGCCGGGCATCCGGTGTTGCTGCTGGACAAGCGCCCCGGCACTGCGGCCCAGGCCATTGAAGGCATCGACCGGCAACTGGGCAAACGGGTCGAGAACGGCAAGCTGTCCGCCGAGTCGCGCAGCGCAACCATCGCCCGTCTGCAGGCCGTGGAAGCCATCGAAACCCTGGCCGATTGCGATTTGATCATCGAGGCCATCGTCGAGAACCTCGAGGTCAAGCGCGCGCTGTTCCGCCAGCTGGAAGGCATCTGCAGCGCGCAATGCATCCTGGCGAGCAACACTTCGTCGCTGTCGATCACCAGCATTGCCGCGCAGCTGCAACGCCCGCAACGCCTGCTCGGCCTGCACTTCTTCAACCCGGCACCCGTCATGGCGCTGGTGGAAATCGTCTCGGGCCTGGCCAGCGATCCGGCTTTGGCCGAATGCCTGTACGACACCGCCAAGGCCTGGGGCAAAAAACCGGTGCACACCCGCTCCACGCCGGGTTTCATCGTCAACCGCGTGGCCCGGCCGTACTACGCCGAAAGCCTGCGCCTGCTGCAGGAAGGCGCCGCCGATTGCCCCACCCTGGATGCGCTGATGCGCGAGGCCGGCGGCTTTGCCATGGGCGCCTTCGAGCTCACCGACCTGATCGGCCATGACGTTAACTACGCCGTGACTTGCTCGGTGTTCGATGCCTACTACCAGGACACGCGCTTCCAGCCGTCGCTGATCCAGAAAGAGCTGGTAGACGGTGGACGACTGGGGCGCAAGAGCGGACAGGGTTTCTACGCTTACGCCCAAGGCGCCGAGCGCCCGCAAGCGGCTGAAATCAGCAGTGCGGC
The DNA here is from genome assembly GCF_029967975.1 of Pseudomonas sp. V98_8. NCBI lineage: Bacteria > Pseudomonadati > Pseudomonadota > Gammaproteobacteria > Pseudomonadales > Pseudomonadaceae > Pseudomonas > Pseudomonas sp. V98_8. The sequence continues at coordinate 52,769 of NZ_JASCAE010000043.1, read as the reverse complement.
GACCGTCGATGTTTGCGTTGTCGAAGGTGACCTGGGGTTCGCCCAAGGCCTGCTCGTGCGTCTGCAAGAGCAAGGCGTTGAAGTCCTCCAGCGAGATGGCCGCGGTTTGCTGCGCGTGGGTGATGCCGTGCTGGCCCTGAGCGACGGACGCATGGCGTGTCAGCGAGCCCGGGAAGACGGGTTGCGTAACCTGATTCTGCTGGATCTGGCGTTCGACTATGCCAAGGCCCAACGTATCGCTATCAGCCATGCAACCGGCATTGATCCGCAGGCACTCGAACAAGGCGTTGCGCTGCTGCAACGGGCCGGGCTCAAGGTCAGCCTGCTCAGCGACAGCCCGGCCCTCGCCGTCCTGCGCACCGTGGCGATGCTCGCCAACGAGGCCGCCGACGCCTTGTTGCAAGGCGTGGCCTCGGCCGCCGACATCGATCTTGCGATGCGCGCCGGGGTCAATTATCCCCAAGGTCCGCTGGCCTGGGCCGATGCCGTGGGTCTGCCGCACATCCTCAAGACGCTGGACAACCTGCAAGCCGCTTATGGCGAAGAACGCTACCGGCCATCGCTGCTGCTGCGCCGCCGCGTAGCCGAAGGGAGAAACTTCCATGACTAACCACGAAGCGATGAACCTGGCCAGCGCCTGCGCGCAAGCGTTGTTCCAGCGCGACAACGCCAGCCAGGCCATGGGCATGCGCCTGCTGTCCGCCGGCCCCGGCACCGCTCGCGTGGGCATGACCGTGCGCGAAGACATGGTCCAGGGCCACGGCACCTGCCACGGCGGCTACCTGTTCGCCCTCGCCGACTCGGCCTTTGCCTTTGCCTGCAACAGCTACAACGAAGCCACCGTGGCCATCGGCTGCAGCATCGACTACATCGCCCCGGCGCGCCTGGGCGATACGCTCAACGCCGACTGCATCGAGCAAAGCCGCTCCGGGCGCACCGGCAACTACGACGTACGCATTGAAAACCAGCAGGGCCAGTTGATCGCCCTGTTCCACGGCAAGTCCTACAAAGTGCGCGGCCCGGTGCTGGCGCAGGAGACCCCCAATGAATGACGCCCTGATCATCGACGCCGTTCGCACCCCGATCGGCCGCTACGCCGGAGTGCTGAGCAGCGTGCGCGCCGACGACCTCGGCGCGGTGCCGCTGCGCGAACTGCTGCGCCGTCACCCGCAAGTGGACTGGAACACGGTGGACGATGTGATCTACGGCTGCGCCAACCAGGCCGGCGAAGACAACCGCAACGTCGCACGCATGTCGGCACTGCTGGCTGGGTTGCCGGTCAGCGTACCCGGCACCACCCTCAATCGCCTGTGCGGCTCCGGGCTGGATGCGGTCGGCACCGCGGCGCGGGCGATTCGCAGTGGCGAAACCGGGTTGATGCTGGTCGGCGGCGTTGAATCGATGTCCCGCGCCCCACTGGTGATGGGCAAGGCCGAACAGGCGTTTTCCCGTTCGGCCGAGACCTTCGACACCACCATCGGCTGGCGTTTCGTCAATCCGCTGATGAAAAAGACGTACGGAATCGACTCCATGCCGGAAACGGCAGAGAACGTTGCCGAACAGTTCAATATCTCCCGGGCCGATCAGGACGCCTTCGCCCTGCGCAGCCAACAACGCGCCGCCGCTGCCCAGGCCAACGGACGCCTGGCGAAAGAAATCGTCGCGGTGCAAATTCCCCAGCGCAAAGGCCCGGCCAAAGTGGTCGAGCACGACGAGCACCCACGCGGCGACACCACCCTTGAGCAGTTGGCCAAACTGGGCACGCCGTTCCGTGAATGCGGCAGCATCACCGCCGGCAATGCCTCGGGCGTCAACGACGGTGCCTGCGCGCTGCTGCTGGCCAGCCCCGAAGTGGCCAAGCGTCATGGCCTGACCGCTCGTGGCCGGGTGGTGGCGATGGCGACCGCGGGCGTCGAGCCGCGCATCATGGGTATCGGCCCGGTTCCGGCCACCCGCAAGGTGCTGGAGGTTGCAAACCTGAGCCTGGCGGACATGGACGTGATCGAGCTCAACGAAGCCTTTGCCGCCCAGGGCCTGGCCGTCCTGCGCGAACTGGGCCTGAGCGACACCGACCCGCGGGTCAACCCCAACGGCGGCGCCATCGCCTTGGGCCACCCGTTGGGCATGAGCGGCGCACGCCTGGTGACCACCGCCCTGCATGAACTGGAGGAGCGCAATGGCCGCTACGCCCTGTGCACCATGTGCATCGGCGTGGGCCAAGGGATCGCGCTGATCATCGAGCGTCTATCCCAATAAAGAATCGCGATTCCCGGGGAGCCGAGAGGTATCCTTGGGGCATGCACTCAAAGCCCCTGCATGCAGGGGCTGGAACACAAAAACAATTCGAGTGAACACATGAACATGCCAATTGCCCAAGCCGTGCTAGATCCCGTGCTGGACCCGCTGGAAACCGCCAGCATCGACGAGCTGCGCCAGCATCAGCTGGAGCGCCTGCGCTGGAGCCTGAACCACGCCTACAACAATGTGCCGCTATACCGTCAGCGTTTCGATGCCCTGGGCGTGCACCCGGACGACATCAAGTCCCTCGACGACCTGGCGAAATTCCCCTTCACCACCAAGTCCGACCTGCGCGACAACTACCCCTACGGCATGTTTGCCGTGCCGATGCATGACATCGTGCGCCTGCACGCGTCCAGCGGCACCACCGGCAAGCCGACCGTGGTCGGCTACACCCAGAACGACATCGACACCTGGGCCAACGTGGTGGCGCGCTCGATCCGCGCGGCGGGTGGCCGGCGTGGCGACAAGGTGCACATTTCCTACGGCTACGGACTGTTCACCGGCGGCCTCGGTGCACACTACGGTGCCGAACGCCTGGGTTGCACGGTGATCCCGATGTCCGGCGGCCAGACCGAAAAACAAGTGCAGCTGATCAAGGACTTCCAGCCGGACATCATCATGGTCACGCCGTCCTACATGCTCAACATCGCCGACGAGATCGAGCGCCAGGGAATCGACCCGCACAAACTGGCCCTGCGCCTGGGCATCTTCGGTGCCGAGCCATGGACCGCCGAGCTGCGCAGTGCCATCGAGCAGCGCCTGGGCATCACCGCGCTCGACATCTACGGCCTCTCGGAAATCATGGGGCCCGGTGTCGCCATGGAATGCGCCGAGACCAAGGACGGCCCGACCATCTGGGAAGACCACTTCTACCCGGAAATCATCGACCCGGTCACCGGCGAAGTGCTGCCGGACGGGCAGATGGGCGAACTTGTGTTCACGTCCCTGAGCAAAGAAGCGCTGCCGATGATCCGCTACCGCACCCGCGACCTGACGCGCCTGCTGCCGGGCACTGCGCGGCCGATGCGGCGGATCGACAAGATCACCGGACGCAGCGATGACATGCTGATCATCCGCGGGGTCAACGTGTTCCCCACGCAGATCGAGGAGCAGGTACTGAAAGTCAAACAGCTTTCCGAGTGCTATGAGATCCATCTGTATCGCAATGGCAACCTGGACAGCGTTGATGTGCACGTGGAGCTCAAGGCCGAGCACCAGCACCTGAGCGAAGAACAGCAGAAGGCTGTTTGCGGGGAGCTCGGCAAACACATCAAGACGTACATCGGGATCAGTTCGCGAATCGTCCTGCAGCCTTTCCATTCGATCAAGCGATCCGAGGGCAAGGCCTGCCACGTCGTGGACAAACGCCCTAAAGCATGACTGCTGCACCCCTTTGAGCCCCGCTGATGCGGGGCTTTTTTTTGCCCCTTCACCGCCCTGCATGCACCTGTGGGAGCGAGCCTCTGTGGCGAGGGGATTTATCCCCGTTGGTCGCGCAGCGGCCCAGGAGAATGGGACTGCTGCGCAGTCCAACGGGGATAAATCCCCTCGCCACAAAAGCTGCCCCGAAACCACCACTCATCCCAAAGCGATACAAAAACAAATACGACACGTCATTTTCTGTTTGATATTAGTTTCTGTATCGCTTATAAAGTTCTCCATGCCCTCGAACAGATTCACGGCGGGAGACCCCCATGTACGCACAGCTCGTAGAAACAGGCGTAAAGCGCATCAAAGACCTCTCGGAGATGTCCGATGAGGAGCGTGCCTTCCAGGAAAAAATCGATTCAGAAATCAAGATCGAAGCCAAGAACTGGATGCCAGATGCCTACCGGCAAACCCTGATCCGGCAGATTTCCCAGCACGCCCACTCGGAAATCGTCGGCATGCTCCCGGAAGGCAACTGGGTCACCCGTGCGCCAAGCCTCAAACGCAAATTGCAATTGATGGCCAAGATCCAGGACGAAGCCGGTCACGGCCTGTACCTGTACAGCGCCATGGAAACCCTGGGGGCCGACCGAGATGAAGAGATCGCCAAGCTGCACAGCGGCAAGGCCAAGTACTCGAGCATCTTCAATTACCCGACGCTGAACTGGGCCGACATGGGCGCGGTGGGCTGGCTGGTGGATGGCGCGGCGATCGTCAACCAGGTGGTGCTGCAGCGCACCTCCTACGGCCCCTACTCCCGGGCGATGATCCGTATCTGCAAGGAAGAGAGCTTCCACCAGCGCCAGGGCTACGAAATCCTCCTGACCATGATGCGTCACGGCACTCAGGCGCAAAAGGACATGGTCCAGGACGCGATCAACCGCCTGTGGTGGCCGTCGCTGATGATGTTCGGCCCAAGCGACGAACACTCGCCAAACAGCGCGCAATCCATGGCCTGGAAAATCAAGCGCCAGAGCAACGACGAACTGCGCCAGCGCTTCATCGACCAGACCATCCCGCAGCTGGAACTGCTGGGCTGCACCTGCCCCGACCCGGACTTGAAGTGGAACGCCGAACGCGGCCACTACGATTTCGGCGAGATCCAGTGGGACGAATTCTACGAAGTGCTCAAGGGCAACGGCCCGTGCAACACCGAACGCGTCGCTACCCGCCGCAAGGCGATTGAAGACGGCGCGTGGGTTCGTGAAGCCGCCGTCGCCCACGCCCGCAAAAAACAAAACAAGAACGCCGCCTGATTGATCTTCGGCGGCTTCCATGCCGCCAAAAGATCGCAGGCTGCGCCAGCTCCTACAGGAGCCGGTGATCCCATGTAGGAGCTGCCGAAGGCTGCGATCTTTTGATCTTCAGCCCCGTCAGCAAAAAACCGAACAGATGTGGAGTAACTGAAATGTCCGAATGGACCCTCTTCGAAGTCTTCGTGCGCAGCAAGCACGGCCTCAACCACAAGCACGTCGGCAGCGTGCATGCCGCCGACACCACCATGGCGATCGAGAACGCCCGCGAGCTGTACACCCGTCGTAGCGAAGGCGTGAGCCTGTGGGTCGTACCCTCAAAGCTGATCACCGCGTCGTCGCCGGATGAGAAAGACCCGCTTTTCGATCCATCGGACGACAAGGTTTACCGCCATGCCAGCTTCTACGAGCTGCCAGCCGAAGTCGGGCACATGTGAGGTCGACCATGAATAACAAGACCGATCTGATCGAATACCTGCTGCGCCTGGGCGACAGCGCCCTGATCCAGGGCCAGCGCCTGTGCCAGTGGTGCGGCAAGGCCCCGGCGCTGGAAGAAGAGCTGGCACTGATGAACGTCGGCCTCGACTTGGTGGGCCAGGCGCGCAACTGGCTGGACTATGCCGCCGAGTTGCTGGACGACGGCCGCGACGCCGACGACCTGGCGTTCCGCCGCGACGAGCGCGCCTATCGCAACCTGCTGCTGGTGGAACAACCTAACGGCGATTACGCGGTAACCATCCTCAAGCAGTTCCTGTATGACGCCTGGCACCTGCCGGTCCTCCAGGGCCTGAGCCAGTCCAGCGATGACCGCATTGCCGGGATCGCCGCCAAAGCGGTGAAGGAAGTCACCTATCACCTGCGCCGCTCCGGCGAGTGGGTCGAGCGCCTGGGCGACGGCACCGAGGAAAGCCACCAGCGCATGCTCGCGGCGATTCCCGAGGTCTGGCGGTTTACCGTTGAATTGATCGCCGCCGATGACAGCGAACAGCGCCTGTGCGAAGCCGGCATCACCCCGGACATCGCCAGCGTGGCGGCGCAGTGGCAAGCCAAGGTCAACGACATTTTCGCCAGCGCCACCCTGCCCGTGCCGGCAGCACCGAGCTATTTCTACCTGAATGCGCGCAAGGGCCTGCACACCGAGCACCTGGGCATTCTGCTGGCCGAAATGCAGTTCCTGCCACGAGCGTACCCCGATGCAACCTGGTGAATTGATCGCCAGCGACCAGGGCGCCCGGCCGGTACAACCGAGCGACTTAACCGCCGCCTGGGTGATCCTGGCCGAGGTCATGGACCCGGAAGTGCCAGTGGTCAGCGTGGTGGACCTGGGGATCGTCCGCGATCTCGACTGGCAGGCCGGGCATTTGCACGTGGTGGTCACCCCGACCTACTCCGGCTGCCCCGCCACCGAAGTGATTGAGGGTGATATCCGCCAGGCGCTGGAACAGGCCGGCTTCCAGGCACCGAACCTGGAACGCCGGTTGACCCCGGCCTGGACTACCGACTGGATCACCGACAGCGGCCGCGAACGCCTGCGCGCCTACGGCATAGCACCACCTGAAGGCAGCACCAGCAAACGCAGCCTGCTCGGTGAGAGTCCGGTGATCGCCTGCCCGCAATGCGGCAGCGTCCACACCGAAGTGCTCAGCGAGTTTGGCTCCACCGCGTGCAAGGCGCTGTATCGCTGCATCGAGTGCCGGGAACCGTTCGACTATTTCAAGTGCATCTGAGCGGCGTGTGCCGTCCAGCTGGAGAACAACAATGAGCAAATTTCACAGCCTGACCATCAAGGATGTGCGCACCGAGACCCGTGACGCGGTGTCCATCGCCTTCGAGATTCCGCAGCACCTGCAGGACAGCTTTCATTACACCCAGGGCCAGCACCTGGTGATGCGCACCCAGCTGGACGGCGAGGAAGTGCGCCGCTCCTACTCGATCTGCACCGGCGTCAACGACGGTGAACTGCGGGTTGCTATCAAGCGCGTGGCAGGCGGTCGTTTTTCCGCGTTTGCCAACGAACAGCTCAAGGCCGGGCACAGCCTCGACGTCATGCCTCCCGCCGGGCATTTCAGCGTGGAGCTCGATCCTGCGCGCCACGGCAACTACCTGGCCGTCGCCGCCGGCAGCGGTATCACGCCGATCCTGTCGATCATCAAGACCACCCTGGAAACCGAGCCCCACAGCCGCGTCACCCTGCTCTACGGCAACCGCTCCAGCTCCGGTGCACTGTTTCGCGAACAGCTTGAAGACTTGAAGAATCGCTACCTGCAACGCCTGAACCTGATCTTCGTGTTCAGCCGCGAGCAGCAGGATGTCGACCTGTACAACGGCCGGATCAACGCCGAGAAATGCGAGCAGCTGTTCAGCCGCTGGCTCGATGTCAAAGCCCTCGATGCCGCCTTCATCTGCGGCCCGCAGGACATGACCGAGACTGTGCGCGACAGCCTCAAGGCCAAGGGCATGGCGCCTGAGCGCATTCATTTCGAACTGTTCGCCGCCGCTGGCAGCCAGCAGAAACGCCAGGCCCGCGAAGCCGCCCGCCAGGTCGATGCAGCGGTCAGCCAGATCACTGTGATCAGCGATGGCCGTGCCCTGGCCTTCGACCTGCCGCGCAACAGCCAGAGCATCCTCGATGCCGGCAACGCCCAGGGCGCCGAACTGCCCTACTCGTGCAAGGCCGGCGTGTGCTCGACGTGCAAGTGCAAGGTCATCGAAGGCGAAGTGGAAATGGACAGCAACCACGCCCTGGAAGACTACGAAGTGGCCGCCGGCTATGTGCTGTCGTGCCAGGCCTTCCCGATCAGCGACAAGGTGGTGCTGGATTTCGATCAGCTCTGAAGATCACCACAACCCTTGTAGGAGCCGGCTTGCTGGCGATGAGGCCCTTGAGATCACCAGTGAACATCACGCCGCCATCGCCAGCAAGCCGGCTCCTACAGGGGAAAAACCGTGTTCACCCAAAAAAACAAAAAAAGGACGCTACCCATGACACCCCAAGACATAGAACTCATCCACCAGCACCCCGACTTCCTCCAGCTGGTACGCCGCAAGCAGGCGCTGTACTGGTCCCTGTCGCTGATCATGCTGGTGATCTATTTCGGCTTTGTCCTGCTGGTGGCGTTCTCCCCCTCCACACTCGGCCAGTCCCTGAGCGGCGGCGTGACCACCGTGGGCATGCTGGTGGGCGTGGTGATCGTGGTGCTGGCCTTTGCCTTGACCGGTTTCTATGTCTATCGCGCCAACAACGTGATCGATCCGCTGAATGAAAAGCTCAAGCAGGAGTGCGCCCGATGAGCCGTCCTCTCGCGTTGTTCCTGCTGCCGCTGGCACTGATCACCGATCTTGCGGTGGCCGCCGAGGGCGCTTCCCGTCCACTGAACTGGAACGCCATCGGCATGTTCATGCTGTTCGTCCTGTTCACCCTCGGCGTAACGCGCTGGGCCGCGTTGCGCACCCGCTCGGCCAGTGACTTCTACACCGCTGGCGGCGGCATGACCGGCTTCCAGAACGGCCTGGCGATTGCCGGCGACATGATCTCGGCAGCGTCATTCCTCGGCATTTCCGCGATGATGTTCCTCAATGGGTACGACGGCTTGCTCTATGCATTGGGCGTCCTGGCCGGCTGGCCGATCATCCTGTTCCTGATCGCCGAACGCCTGCGCAACCTCGGTAAATACACCTTCGCCGACGTGGTCTCCTATCGCCTGGAACAGACGCCCGTGCGCCTGACTTCGGCCTTCGGCACCCTGACTGTGGCGCTGATGTACCTGGTGGCGCAGATGGTCGGCGCCGGCAAGCTGATCGAATTGCTGTTCGGCATCGACTACCTCTACGCGGTGATGCTGGTCGGCGTGCTGATGGTGTTCTATGTCACCTTCGGCGGCATGCTCGCCACCACCTGGGTGCAGATCATCAAGGCGGTGATGCTGCTGTTCGGTACCAGTTTCATGGCGTTCATGGTACTCAAGCATTTCGGTTTCAGCACCGAAGCGATGTTCGCCGGTGCCACCGCCGTACACGCCAAGGGCAGCGCGATCATGGCCCCCGGCGCCTTGCTGTCCAATCCGGTCGATGCCATTTCCCTGGGGCTGGGCATGATCTTCGGCACCGCCGGCCTGCCGCATATCCTGATGCGTTTCTTCACCGTCAGCGATGCCAGGGAAGCGCGTAAAAGCGTGTTCTACGCCACCGGTTTCATCGGCTACTTCTACTTGCTGCTGATCATCGTCGGCTTCGGCGCGATCGTCATGGTCGGCACCGATCCGGCGTACCGCGATTCCAGCGGCGCGATCATCGGCGGCGGCAACATGGTCGCCGTGCATTTGGCCCAGGCGGTCGGCGGCAACCTGTTCCTCGGTTTCATTTCGGCGGTCGCCTTCGCCACCATCCTCGCGGTGGTTGCCGGGCTGGCGCTGTCCGGCGCCTCGGCGGTGTCCCACGACCTGTATGCCTGCGTGATGCGCAAGGGCCAGGCCAGCGAGCAGCAGGAAATGCGCGTATCGCGAATCGCCACCCTGTGCATCGGTGTGCTGGCGATCATCCTTGGCCTGCTGTTCGAATCGCAAAACATCGCCTTCCTGTCCGGGCTGGTTCTGGCCATCGCGGCCTCGGTGAATTTCCCGGTGCTGTTCCTTTCGATGTACTGGAAAGGCCTGACTACCCGTGGCGCGGTCAGCGGCAGCCTGATGGGGCTGGTGTCGGCAATCGTCTTGCTGGTGTTGAGCCCGGCGGTATGGGTCAACGTGCTGCATCACGACCAGGCACTGTTCCCCTATTCCAACCCGGCACTGTTTTCCATGAGCCTGGCCTTTTTCAGCGCCTGGCTGTTTTCCGTCACCGACCGTTCGCCACGTGCCGCCCTTGAGCGCGGCCGTTACCTGGCGCAGTTCATTCGATCCATGACCGGCATCGGCGCTTCGGGCGCCAGCCAACACTAATTCTTGACTTGATGACCAAACCCGGAGCATTTGCAATGTCCCACGCCCCTACCCTGCAAAGTTTCATCGCCGGCCGCTGGATCGGCCAACAAGGCGCGCAAATCCTGCGCAGTGCCATCGACGGCCATGAAATCGCACGCACCCATGAAGAGCGTCCGGACTTCGCCGAAGCCATCGAACACGGTCGCCGCCAAGGCATCAGTGGCCTGATGGCGCTGGACTTCCAGCAACGCGCCCAGCGTCTCAAGGCCCTGGCCCTGTACCTGGCCGAACGCAAGGAACAGCTCTACGCGATTTCCCACCACAGCGGCGCGACCCGTGCCGATAGCTGGATCGACATCGAAGGCGGCAACAGCACGCTGTTCACCTACGCCAGCCTTGGCTCGCGTGAACTGCCATCGGGCAACGTCGTCCACGAAGGCCCGGCGCTGCAACTGAGCAAGATGGGCACCTTCGCCGGCACCCACATCCTGGTGCCACGCGGCGGTGTCGCGGTGCACATCAACGCCTTCAACTTCCCGATCTGGGGCATGCTGGAAAAATTCGCCCCGAGCTTCCTCGCCGGCATGCCGTGCATCGTCAAGCCAGCCAGCGCCACCAGCTACCTGACCGAAGCCGTGGTGCGCCTGATGGACGAATCCGGGCTGCTCCCGGCGGGCAGCCTGCAATTGATCATCGGTGGTACCGGCGACCTGCTCGACCGCCTGCAAGGCCAGGACGTGGTGACCTTCACCGGTTCCGCCGACACCGCGGCCAAGCTGCGGGTCAACCCGAACCTGATCCGCAACTCGGTGCCGTTCACCGCCGAAGCCGACTCGCTGAACTGCGCGATCCTCGCCCCGGACGTCACCCCGGACGATGAAGAGTTCGAGCTGTTCATCAAGGAAGTCGCCCGTGAAATGACCACCAAGGCCGGGCAGAAATGCACCGCCATCCGTCGCGCCATCGTGCCGGCCAAGCACATCGATGCAGTCGCCACGCGCTTGCGTGATCGCCTGGCCAAAGTGGTGGTCGGCGACCCGTCGGTGGAAGGCGTGCGCATGGGTGCGCTGGCGTCCCACGATCAGCAGAAAGACGTGGCCGAGCGCCTGGAAATGCTGTTGCAGAGCAGCGACCTGCTGTTCGGCGCCCGCGACGGTTTCGAACCGCGCGGCGCGAACGTCGACAAGGGCGCGTTCTTCGCCCCGACCCTGTTGCAGGCCCGCGATCCGCACGCCGAAGGTGGCGCCCACGACATCGAAGCGTTCGGGCCGGTCAGCACCCTGATGGCTTATGACGATCTGGACGAAGCACTGGCCCTGGCCGCACGCGGCAAGGGCAGCCTGGTGGCCAGCCTGGTGACCAAGGACCCGCAAATCGCCGCCAAAGCAATTCCGGTGGCCGCTGCCCTGCACGGTCGTCTGCTGGTACTGGACCGCAACTGCGCCGGTGAATCCACCGGCCACGGCTCGCCCCTGCCGCAACTCAAGCACGGCGGCCCGGGTCGTGCCGGTGGCGGCGAAGAACTCGGTGGCCTGCGCGCGGTGAAACACTACCTGCAACGCGCGGCGGTACAAGGCTCGCCGACCATGCTGGCGGCGGTCACCGGTGAATACGTGCGCGGCGCCAAGGTCATCGAAACCGAAGTGCACCCATTCCGTCGCTACTTCCAGGACCTGCAGATCGGCGAGTCGCTGCTGACCCACCGTCGCACCGTCACCGAGGCGGACCTGGTGAACTTCGGTTGCCTGTCGGGCGACCACTTCTACATGCACTTCGACGACATCGCGGCCAAGGAATCGCAATTCGGCAAGCGTATCGCCCACGGTTACTTCGTGCTGTCGGCGGCGGCCGGGCTCTTTGTATCCCCTGGCGTCGGCCCGGTACTGGCCAACTACGGCCTGGACACCCTGCGTTTCATCAACCCGGTGGGCATCGGCGACACCATCCAGGCGCGCCTGACCTGCAAACGCAAGATCGACCAGGGCAAGAAGAGCCCGCAAGGCGTTCCGCAAGGGGTCGTGGCGTGGGATGTGGAAGTGACCAACCAGCTCGGCGAGCTGGTGGCCAGTTATGACATTCTGACCCTCGTGGTAAAACGCGAGGATTGATCAGGCCTCTTGGTTGACCACAGCTCTTGTGGTCAACCTGGATGAAATGTGGGAGCGGGCTTGCTCGCGAAAGCGGAGCACCAGTCAATGAAAATGTCGACTGACACACCGCTTTCGCGAGCAAGCCCGCTCCCACAGTTGGTTCTGTGTTCGGCTGAAATACTCAATGCCCGCGCAACCACTCGATAAACAACGCAAACAACTCCGACTGCGAGCCCACCCCCAGCTTCAGATACAGGTTCTTGCGGTGCATGCGCACGGTTTCCGGTGAGATGTTCATCTGGCTGGCAGTGGATTTCACCGAGTGCCCCCGCAGCACCATGTGCGCCACTTCGCGCTCGCGTTCGGTGAGCAGGTCGCAACCGAATTGCTCGAACGCCGCTTGCACCCGGTGCTTGAGATCATCGCTCAGGCCTTGATCGTCATCGCCCTGGTTCTCGCTCCTGCGCAGCAGGCCACGCCGGCTGAATTCGCTGATGAATTCTCGCACCAGTGGTTCGACGGCGCGCAGCAGGTTCAGTTGATCGACCCGCAGGCATTCACCGCCGAAACCTTGATAGAGGCTGACGGAGATCTTGGTGTCATTGCCGGTATCGACGATGTAATAGCTGTCTTCCGAACAACCTGCATTCAGGTAGTAAGCCTTGTAATAGTCACTGTCGAAGAAGTTGTCCGGGGCAATTTCTTCCAGGTGATAGAAGCCTTGCGCCAAACCCTGCTCCACCGCCAGGCAGAAGGGATCGAGCAAGTACCCACCGGCAAAATAGCGCTCAAGAATCGAGACCTGATACTCCTGGGCAATCCCGCGCTGATACAGCAGCTGGGGCGCGCGGTCCTTGCGCTCCAGGCTGATCATCATCGACTCGATGGACACCAGCTGCGCCAACGCCGTCGCCAGGTATTGCAAGGCATCAGGCTCATCGATATGGGCGAATGCCTCGCGCATTCCCCCATGCCATTTATGCAGTGCCCCGAAGGGCATTGCGATCAGCGTTTCGTCGTTTGGTTGGCTCATGACCCGCAGTCTAGCGGGTGAACAGGGTCTTGGTAACAGCCTGACCGATGAAGTCATTGGCCGGCGTACTGGCCGCTTGCTTCAAGCTCGGCCGCCACTTCCAGGATGCACTCGCGCAGGATGTCGACGATCTCATCGACCTGTGCATAAGTCAGGATCAGCGGCGGCGACATCACGTTAAGGTGCATGATCGGCCGCACCAATAGCCCCCTCGCTTGTGCCCGCACATGGATTTTCTCACCAATGTTGATCGCGTCGGCGAACAACGCCTTGGTGCGTTTGTCGGCGACGAACTCCACGCACGCCATCAATTTCAGGCAACGCACATCACCCACCAGGGGCAGATCGCGCAACGTGGCCAGGCGCTGCTCCAGGTAGCCGCCAACATCCTCGACGTGGGCCAGCAGGTTTTCCCGCTCGATGATTTCGATGTTCTTCAACGCCGCCGTGCAGCACACCGGATGGCCACTGTAGGTGAAGCCATGGGTGAAGCAGCGGCCCTGGCCCGGCTCGGCAATGACCTTCCAGATGCGGTCGGAAAAGATGCACGCGCCCAGTGGCAGGTAAGCCGAAGTCAGGCCCTTGGCGGTGGTGATGATGTCGGGCTGGACGTCGAACACATCCTTGGAGGCAAAGAACTTGCCCAGGCGGCCGAAGGAAGTGACCACTTCGTCGGCGACGAACAGGATGTCGTAGCGCTGGCAGACTTCCCACATGCGCTTGAGGTAACCCTTGGGTGGAATGATCACCCCGCCTGAGCCCATCACCGGCTCGGCAAAGAAACCGGCGACCTTGTCTGCGCCGATCGACAGGATCTTGTCCTCAAACTCCTCGACCAGGAACTCGAGGAACTGCGCCTCGTCCATGCCCTCCGGCGCGCGGTAGGGATTGGGGTTGGACACGTGGTGAATCAGCGGGTTGGCGTAATCGAATTCCGGCACCCGGTCGGCCGCTTTATTGCCAATCGACATGGTCAGGGTGGTGGAGCCGTGGTACGCGTTGAAACGGGCGATGACATGTTTCTTTTCCGGCAGGCCGCGGCAATTCTGGTAGTACTGGATCAGCCGGTACGCGGTGTCCACGGCGGTTGAGCCGCCGGTGGTGAGGAACACGTGGTCGAGGTCACCGGGCGCCAGGCTGGCGAGTTTTTCGCACAACTCGATGGCCACGTTGTTGGACATGTCGGAAAACGGGTTGGAATAGGCCAGCTGTCGCACCTGATCGGCAATGGCCTGGGCCATTTCCTCACGTCCCAGGCCAATATTGGTGCACCACATGCCGCCCACGGCATCGAGAAAACGGTTGCCCTGGGTGTCGTAGATATAGGCGCCATCACCGGCGACGATGTTCAAGGAGCCTTGTTCGGCATGTTCGTCGAACATGTGATAACCGTGCATATGGTGGGCCTTGTCGGCCTTGACCAGCCGGGACTCGTCCGCTGGGGAAAAAACGCTGCGTGTTGGCGTCGCCATAAATAAACCTCTAACCGGATTGACTAACGAACGAACGAATCAGATGCCGCTTTTCACCGTGCTCCAGACACGGGTCATGGCGCGCATGTCCTTGGCGTCCTGGGTCTTCTGCGGGAACAGGCGCTCGCGGGTGGCGTCATCGGGGTAAATCGCCGGGTTATTGCGCACGTCGGCATTCAACAAAGGCGTGGCCGCCGCGTTGCTGTTGGCGTAATGGATGTAGTCGGTGACGTCCGCCATCACCTGCGGTTGCATCAGGTATTCAAGGAATTTGTGCGCATTGGCGACATGGGGTGCGTCCGCCGGGATGTACATGTTGTCGAACCAGATCAACGAGCCTTCCTTGGGGATGAAGTAGGACAGGTTGATGTTCAACTTGGCTTCTTCAGCGCGGGCCATGGCCGTCGCGTAGTCGCCGGACCAGGTCATGGCCATGCACACATCGCCGTTGGGCAGGCTGGTCAGGTAATTGACCGAGTCGAACTTGCGGATGTACGGCCGCACGGACAACAGCAGTTCCTGCGCCGCCTTCAGGTCATCCGGCTTGGCGCTGCGCGGATCGCGGCCCAGGTACTTGAGCGCCAGGGGAATCACTTCGGTGGGCGCATCGACCAGGGTCACACCGCAGTCGGCGAAGCGCGCGACGATCTTCGGATCGAAAATCATCGCCAGCGAGCCGATCGGCGCATCCGGCATGCGCTCCTTGATCTTGTCGACGTTGTAGGTGATGCCGTTGCTGCCCCAGGTATAAGGTGCCGAGTAGGTTGGGCCCGGATCGAATCCTTGCAGGTCGTGCAAGACTTTCGGGTCCAGGTTGCTCCAGCCCGGCAGTAGATTCTTGTCCAGTGGCTGGAACACCTTGGCCTGGATCAGTGGCGGCGCGAGGGATGCGTTCAGCACGATCAGGTCGTAACCGGAGTGGCCGGTGAGCAACTTGGCCTGCACCGTTTCATAGGCATCGAAAGTGTCGTAGATCACCTTGATACCGGTGGCCTTTTCAAAATCGGCCAGGGTTTTCTCACCGATGTAGTCCGCCCAGTTGTATAGCCGCAGCGTATTGGCGCCGTCCGGCTCCCCAGCGTGGGCACTCAGGGTCAGCGGTACAACAAACAGACTGGAAATCACCTTAAGCAGTGTCTTGCCCATAGCAAATGCACCTTATCCAGCGAGTTCGGCTCTGGATGAGCGGATGAACCTACTATTGGTGGATTCGCCAGGCGGCACCATACCCCGAATGGGTGTGTGGGCGGTTTTGCCGACGCCATATGGCAAAAAGCATCAGCTCGGTTGACCCGTTTTGTCATAGCTGCGGGGTTCGCCTGCCGCTTAAAGTGACCGTCGAACCGACTCTGCAAGAGCCCGCAATGACCGACCTGATCAAACAAGACTATCGCGATGGCGTGCTGACACTGACCATCGATCGTCCCGACAAGCTCAACGCCCTGACCAACGCCATGTACACGCGCTTGGCCGACCTGCTGTTTGCAGCTGACGAGAACGACGAAATCGGGGTGGTCATCGTGACCGGTGGCCCGAACTGTTTCACCAGTGGCAACGACCTGGTGGATTTCCTGCAAGAGCCGCCAACGCACCTGGACAGCCCGGCATTTCGCCTGATGCGCGCCGTGACCCACCTGCAAAAGCCATTGATCGCGGCGGTGTGCGGAGCCGCCATCGGCATCGGCACCACCCTGCTGCTGCATTGCGACCAGGTGCTGGTGACCCGTAATGCCAAGCTGCGCACGCCGTTCGTCAATCTGGGCCTGTGCCCCGAGTTCGGCGCCAGCCTGCTCCTACCACGCCGACTGGGCCAGGCCCGCGCGGCACGTCTGCTGTTGTTGGGCGACAGCCTTGATGGCAGCGAAGCGGTGGCCTGGGGCCTGGCCAACGAAGCCTTCGATGACGGCGAGCAGTGCCTGGCCGCGGCGGCAAAAATTGCCCAGCGCTTCCTGGCGATGCCCCAGCAAGCCTTGCGCCAATCCCGGCAACTGATGACCCAGGCCGGCATGGCCGAACTGCAAGCCACCCTGCGCGAAGAAAACCTGCTGTTCATCCAGCGCCTCAACACCGTTGAGGCAAAAACGGCCTTGAACGCCCTGCTCAATCGCAGTACAGATAAGAATCCAGCAAAAGGAACACAGCCATGAACACCCCGGAAATTTACGTCGTCAGCGCCGCCCGTACCGCCATTGGCACCTTCGGCGGTTCACTCAAGGACGTGCCACCGGCCGATCTCGCGACCACCGCCGTGAAAGCCGCCCTGCAAAAGGCCGCCGTTGACCCGGCGCTGGTCGGTCATCTGGTGATGGGCCATGTGATCCCGACCGAAACCCGTGACGCCTACATCTCCCGCGTTGCCGCCATGAACGCCGGCATCCCGAAGGAAACCCCGGCCTACAACGTCAACCGCCTGTGCGGTTCGGGTTTGCAAGCGATCATCAGCGCCGCGCAGACCCTGCTGCTGGGCGACGCCGACATCGCCATCGGCGCCGGTGCCGAGTCCATGAGCCGTGGCCCGTACCTGCTGCCATCCGCCCGTTGGGGCGCGCGCATGGGCAACGTCCAGGCCGTCGACTACATGCTCGGCATCCTGCATGACCCGTTCCAGAACATCCACATGGGCATCACCGCGGAGAACGTTGCCGCACGCAACGGCATCACCCGCGAAATGCAGGATGCCCTGGCCCTGGAAGACCAGAAACGCGCAGCCCACGCGATTGCCAACGGCTACTTCGTTGATCAGATCGCGACCGTGGAAATCCCGGATCGCAAGGGCACCAAGCTGTTCAACGTCGACGAGCATCCACGCGCCACGTCCCTGGAACAACTGGCTGCAATGAAGCCGGCGTTCAAGAAGGACGGCTCGGTCACCGCCGGCAACGCCTCCGGTCTCAACGACGGTGCTGCCGCACTGGTCATGGCCACCGGCGCTGCGGTCCAGGTCAACAACCTGCGCCCACTGGCCCGCCTGGTCAGCTACGCCCACGCCGGCCTCGAACCGGAACTGATGGGCCTGGGCCCGATCCCGGCCACGCGCCTGGCGCTCAAGCGCGCCGGCCTGACCGTCGCCGACATGGACGTGATCGAAGCCAACATTGCGTTCGCCGCACAGGCCTGTGCCGTCAGCCAGGAGCTGGACCTGGACCCGGCCAAGGTCAACCCGAACGGCTCGGGCATCGCCCTGGGTCACCCGGTGGGCGCGACCGGCGCGATCATCGCCACCAAGGCCATCCACGAACTGCAACGCATCAACGGCCGTTACGCACTGGTGACCATGTGTATCGGCGGTGGCCAGGGCATCGCGGCGATTTTCGAACGCGCCTGACCCCTCCCCTGCAGGACCTGTTGGATCTGAAGGACCTGTAGGAGCTGTCGAGTGAAACGAGGCTGCGATCTTTTGACCTGAACAATCAAGGTCAAAAGATCGCAGCCTGCGGCAGCTCCTACAGGGTTGTGTCTTTCCAAGCACCGATAGTTCAAGAATGCGCATGCATCTTGCAAACGTCCCCTATCCGCCACTGTTTCATTCATTTTCTCCTCGATAACTACCTGACAGCCGGCAGCAAAAATCATTTGCGACAAAATATGACATGCGTCATATTACGTTCGTAATTTAACGGCTTCCACAGGTAATCCTCCATGACCAGCATGCCCACCGTAGAGCCCGACCTTGCTGTCCCGGTGAACACTCGCAAGCCTCTGCTCAAACGCCTGCTGCTGCCGACACTGGGCATCGCCGCGTTGGTACTTGCTGGTATGTACGCCGCACACTGGTGGACCGCCGGCCGGTTCATCGAGGAAACCGACGACGCCTATATCGGTGCTGACGTGACGGTGATCGGGCCGAAGGTGGCGGGTTATATCGATCAAGTGCTGGTCACCGACAACCAGCAGGTCAAGGCCGGCGATGTGCTTGTCCGCCTCGATTCGCGCGACTATCGCGCCAACCTGGCCAAGGCCGAGGGTGCGGTGGCCGCTGAAGAAGCCCTGCTCGCCAACCTCGACGCCACCGAACAGCTGCAACAGGCCGTGATCGGCCAGGCCCGTGCCGGTATCGATGCCGCCGGTGCCGAAACCGCCCGTTCGCGCGATGACGATGCACGCTACAAAAAACTGGTCAGTACCAACGCCGTCTCGGTGGAAAGCGCGCAACGGGCCAACGCTACGTTCAAGACCGCCCAGGCCCAAAGCAACCGCGCCCAGGCTGAGTTGCTGGCGGCGCAACGGCAGTTGAACGTGATCGCCACGCAAAAACAACAAGCCCGCGCGGCCTTGATTCAGGCCCGCGCCGAGCGCGACCTGGCGCAGCTGAACGTCGGCTACACCGAACTTCGCGCACCGGTGGATGGGGTGATCGGTAATCGACGGGCACGGGTTGGCGCTTATGCCCAGGCCGGTTCGCAGTTGCTGTCGGTGGTACCGACCAGCGGCCTGTGGGTCGATGCCAATTTCAAGGAAGATCAACTGGCGCGCATGGTGCCGGGGCAGCGAGTAATCATTCACGCCGACGTGCTTTCGGGCCAGGAATTCCATGGTCATCTGGACAGCCTGGCACCGGCCAGCGGTTCGCAATTCAGCGTGCTGCCACCGGAAAATGCCACCGGCAACTTCACCAAGATCGTCCAGCGGGTACCGGTGCGCATCCATCTCGACCCGGCCGACAGCGTGCTCGGCCACCTGCGCCCCGGCCTGTCGGTCACCGCCGAAGTGGACACCCGCAAGGAGCCTGAAACGCCAGCCGTGGCCAGCGCGCCATGAGCCGCGCCCTCGCCGCCCCGGCACTACCGTTCGATGCCGCGAGCATGGCCACGGCGACCAAGGTTTTCGCCTTCGCCAGCATGTGCATCGGTATGTTCATTGCGTTGCTGGATATCCAGATCGTCTCGGCGTCGTTGCGTGACATCGGCGGAGGGCTTTCCGCCGGCACCGATGAAACCGCCTGGGTACAGACCAGTTACCTGATCGCCGAAATCATCGTGATCCCCCTCTCCGGCTGGCTGTCCCGGGTGTTCTCCACGCGCTGGTTGTTCTGCGCCTCAGCGGTGGGTTTTACCGTGACCAGCCTGTTATGCGGCGTGGCCTGGAACATCCAGAGCATGATCGCCTTCCGCGCCTTGCAAGGGTTTCTCGGCGGCTCGATGATTCCGATGGTGTTTACCACGGCGTTCGTTTTCTTCACCGGCAAGCAGCGGGTGATTGCCGCCGCAACCATTGGCGCGGTGGCGTCCCTGGCGCCGACCCTGGGGCCGGTGATCGGTGGCTGGATCACCGATGTATCGTCCTGGCACTGGCTGTTCTACATCAACCTGGTGCCGGGGATTTTCGTCGCCATAGCGGTGCCGATGCTGGTGAAGATCGACCAGCCTGAACTATCACTGCTCAAAGGCGCCGACTATTTAAGCATGGTGTTCCTGGCGCTGTTCCTCGGCTGCCTGGAATACACCCTCGAGGAAGGTCCGCGCTGGAACTGGTTCAGCGACCGCACGATCCTGACCACGGCGTGGATCAGCGGTCTGGCCGGCCTGGCATTCATTGGGCGCACCTTGCACGTGGCCAACCCGATCGTCGACCTGCGGGCCTTGAAAGACCGCAACTTCGCCCTCGGTTGTTTCTTCTCCTTCGTCACCGGCATCGGCCTGTTCGCGACCATTTACCTGACACCGCTGTTCCTTGGCCGCGTCCGTGGCTATGGCGCGCTGGACATTGGCCTCGCGGTTTTCTCCACCGGCGTGTTCCAGATCATGGCGATTCCGCTGTACGCCTTTCTGGCTAACCGCGTCGACCTGCGCTGGATCATGATGACCGGCCTTGGCTTGTTCGCCTTGTCGATGTGGGATTTCAGCCCGATCACCCATGACTGGGGAGCCAAGGAATTGATGCTGCCGCAAGCGTTGCGCGGGATTGCCCAGCAATTGGCGGTGCCGCCTGCGGTGACATTGACCCTCGGCGGCCTGGCGCCAGCGCGGCTGAAACATGCGTCGGGGCTGTTCAACCTGATGCGAAACCTGGGCGGCGCCATCGGCATCGCCGCCTGCGCGACCATCCTCAATGACCGCACCAACCTGCATTTCACACGGCTGGCGGAGAACCTCAACAGTACCAACGAAGCGCTCAATCAGTGGCTGTCCCAGGTCGGCCACAACTTCGCCACCCTCGGCCAGAGCGGCGACGTGGGCGTCACCGCCAGCCTGCGCCAGCTCTGGCTGCTGACTTACCGCGAGGCGCAAACACAAACCTACGGCGACGCCTTCCTGATGATCATGGTGTGCTTCATCGTCGCCACGGCGATGGTGCCCTTGATGCGCAAGGTGCAACCTCCGGCAGCGCCGAGTGCGGATGCGCATTGATGGACTACGATAGCAGCGTATTTATCACATCAATGAAAATCGCAGTAAATCAAATGAAAGCGTTCAGATCAGGAGGGAATGATTATTTGATTGAACCCCAAGATACCAAGCTCAATGTTCACTGTGAACTCTGATTGATCAGGCGCACGCACTACATAATCAAGGGTGGCGGAGAATTCCTGTTTGGCGCGATTAAAAATCAAATCAATGAACCCACTGACCCCACGCCAATTTTCAACTGCCTCGCCACCATAACGGTGAATACCGAATGCCCTTGCATAGCCGTCATGTTTACCGGTTTGAATATTAGCGGGTAGTTCAAAAATTACGACCTGACCGGAAACTGGCGTATTTCCTGTATGAGCCTCAAATCGCAAAAGTCCTGAATGATCGATCATCATTATTTTATTGGGTACCAAGGGGCCCAACGGACCAAGCTCTCCGTTGCACCAGCCACTTGCATTAATAATCTTGTCTGTTTCAATCATGGTATTTCCCTATTATTCATCTGTCTCACCGGTATTCGGAGAGTGAGAAAAAGCATAGCGCCTTGCATCACTCCTAACACCTGTTACATCTGACAGGTTTAACCTGAAATAGACAAACGCACGACTGACAATGAACAATTCACTCATTGCCGAACTGCATTTTCATGGTCTTGATCCAGATAGAATAATTGGGTTAATCCCTCACTGTATTGTTGATATCCCTGCAATGCGAAACACCACTGGCAGAGACATCAACAATGAACGCCAATCAATCAGGCCTGAGGCGTCTTGCGAAAGCCCACCGCCAGGCGGTTCCAGCTGTTGATGGTGTTGATTGCAACGGTCAGGTCGACCATTTCCTTGGGGGTGAATTGGGCGGCGACCACTTCGTAGTCTTCATCGGGCGCATGGGTCAGGCTGAGCTGGGTCAGCGATTCGGTCCAGAGCAGTGCGGCGCGTTCGCGCTCGGTGAAAAAGGGTGCTTCGCGCCAGGCCGTCACGGCAAACAGGCGGCGCGGGGTTTCGCCGCCCTTGATCGCGTCGGCAGTGTGCATGTCGATGCAGAAGGCGCAGCCATTGATTTGCGAAGCGCGCAGCTTGACCAGTTCGATCAGGGGCTTTTCCAGTGGCAGTTTGGAAACGGCGGTTTCCAGGGCGATCATGGCTTTGAGGGCGTCAGGGGAAGCGGTGTAGAAATCGACACGTTGTTGCATGGCATGCTCCTGGGCAAGTGGGTGTGTCACTACGTTAGCTCCGTGGCCTGTATGCACAAATAGCCAATCCGGCAGAAGTCGAGGAGGCCAATGACCCGCTTAGCGACCATGCCCCCCGTCACACCCGACTGCGTAACCACTGCAAAAACCCTTTCTTCGGCACCACGGGGGGTACATCGGCGATCAGTGACTGTGCCTTGTTCAGTCGGAAATCCAGCAAAGTCTTCATCGCATCGTTGATGTCCTGGCGGGCATCCAGGCAAGGCTTGAGGTACTGCTTTTCGATGCGATAAAGCGTGCAGGGGGTTTTCGCGGCGAATTGGGCGGGCAACGCACTGTCGGTGAGAATACCGGCCTCACCGATCACCTCCCCCGGCCCCATGCGTCCGGATTCGATGGGCGTGCCGTGACGGTTCAGCGTGACCGAAACCACCCCGGACTCGATGATGAACAAGTGATCACTGACCTGCCCCGCCTCCAGTATCGTCTCGCCGGTGCGGAACGATTGCAGGGACATGTTCTGGCTGAAGGTTTCTTTCTCATCGTGGCGCAGGCTGGAGAACAGCGGCGAGGTATCGAGCAGCGCCCGTGGCCGTGTGAGGTCGCTCGCCGGGTTGGCCTCGACGCTCGACAGCAAATGGATCCCGGAGGCGCGCAAATGCCGGTACGCCAGATCGAACAGTTGATTACGTACCGAGCGCTTCTCGCTCATCGAGGCGACAAACCCGCTGATTTCGTATTCGTTGCCGGCAGCACTGGAGCTTTTGAGCGCTACTTTGCCGCCGGGCGAAGTCAACAAGGTTCGGCAGCCCTGCATCGCTCGCTCAAGGGCATCGATCACGATTTGCGGACGGACATGGGGGCTGACCTGCAGGCTGATCGAAAGGCCGAACATATCGCTGGGACGGCTGAAGTTGGTGATCTTGGCCTTGGCCGCCAACGAGTTGGGAATCACGATCATGCTGCCTTGGGAAGTCTGCAGGCGCGTGGCCCGCCAATCGATATCGATGACCCGGCCTTCGGTGCCGTCGATGGCGATCCAGTCATCCAGTTGATAGGGCTTGGTGGTGTTCAGCACGATCCCGGAGAACACGTCGCTAAGGGTGCTTTGCAAGGCCAGGCCAACGATGATCGCCAATGCACCGGAGGTAGCCAGCACACCTTTGACCGGTAGATTGAGCACGTAAGCCAAGGCTGCGATGACCGCGACCAGGAAAATCACGGCTCCGAGCAGGTCCTGCAACAGTCGCCCGGTGTGCCCTACCCGCTGCATCATGCCCGCACCGATCAGCACGGTCAGGGTGCGCGCAGCGAACAGCCACCAGCCGATCTGCAAACCGGTGGCCGCCAGGTGCAACGGCACGTTGTCATCCCAGGGCGCGGGTTCCAGCGGGTTCATGCCTTCGTTGAACAGTACCAGGCTGAACAGTGAGAAAATCGCCACCCGCACCAGCAGTTTCACGTTGTGGCCACGGGTACCGATCAAGCGCCACAACACCAGATCGGTCAGGATCAGGAGCAAGGCGCAAACCAGCGGGTGTTCGGTCAGTAACGACAGCATCTAGCAGCTCCGGCACGGGTGATTAACGCAAATATCGCACACATTGTAGGAGCTGCCGCAGGCTGCGATCTTTTGATCTTCGGCGATTTGCAAATCATGCAAAATCAAGATCAAAAGATCGCAGCCTGCGGCAGCTCCTACAGGGGGCGATATGTCCGGGTTACTTGGTCAGGGTGTTGTAGCCCGATGTCGTTGCGCCGGTCGCGGTACAGCTCACAGGCCAGGCCGAACGGGTCCGCGTGTGTTATCGATGCCGAAAAAGTCGGCGTGGGTACCCCGGTTAGCGCTGCGAATCCAGCGCTTCATGTTCGTTCGCCACTTGTTGAGCCTTGAGGTAGCTCTCGATCAACAATTGTAGATCTGGAGTGGTTGCCCGAGGCATCAACCGTGCATCTGGCCGAAGCGACCGGATTGGAAGTCGGCGAACGCCTGGTGGATTTCCTGCTCGGTGTTCATCACGAACGGACCGTGGCCGACGATCGGCTCGTCGATCGGTTCGCCACTGAGCAGAAGCACCACAGCGTCTTCGCTGGCTTGGAGGGTCATCTGATCGCCCTTGCGGTCGAACAACGCCAACTGCCCTTGACGCACCGACTCCAGGCCGTTGACTTCAATCGTGCCGCGCAAAACCACCAGTGCGGTGTTGCGTCCTTCATGCAGATCCAGCGTAAGCAACTTGCCGGCATTCAGGCGCAGGTCCCAGACGTCGATTGGGGTAAAGGTGCGCGACGGCCCTTTGTGGCCTTCAAATTCACCGGCGATCAAGCGCAAGCTGCCGGCGTCGTTCTTCAGGGCAATGCTCGGGATGTCGCCATCGACAATGGTCTGGTAACCGGCATCGGCCATTTTGTCCTTGGCCGGCAGGTTGACCCACAACTGCACCATTTCCAGGGTGCCGCCGCTCTTGGCGAAAGCTTCGGAGTGAAACTCTTCATGGAGAATCCCCGAGGCGGCGGTCATCCATTGCACGTCACCGGGGCCGATCTTGCCGCCACTGCCGGTGGAGTCGCGATGTTCCAGTTCGCCCTTATAGACGATCGTCACGGTTTCGAAACCACGGTGTGGATGCTGACCAACGCCGCGTCGCGCGGTGGTCGGGGTGAATTCAGCGGGGCCGGCGTGATCCAGCAGCAGGAACGGGCTGATGTGCTTGCCCAGGTTGTCGTAGGAAAACAGCGTGCGGACCGGAAAACCATCGCCAACCCAATGGGCTCGTGGGCTGGTGTAGATACCGATGATATTTTTCATGGTGTCTCCTGATGAGGTGGGTGAAGCCATGGACAGAGCTTAAAACCGTGACCTTTGCTGCGCTAGACTGCAAAAATCAGCTTTAGCGTTCTATCTGGAGAACGATGGTGGAAGACCTCAACAGCGCCGCCGAACTGATCGAACGTAACCGTTCCGAACCCGATGGTTACCGATGACCTGTTGGCCTTGCGCCACGCGGCGGTAGCTGGCATCGGCATTGCCCACCTGCCCGGGCATTCAGATAGCCCGCGTTATCGTTAACGTCCATCGCGACGGTGCGACGATTCGACATGCTCGCTCCTACAGGGGAATGCATTCCAGACCACGCGCCATCGATTCTTGATTTCCAGTAAACATTGCTTTGCCCATCCAGCGGTTTTTCTCACGGATGCGGGCGCGGATACTCGCGTCCATTCCCACTGCAACCTCTGGAGTCTTCATGTCCATCCCCGCTTTCGGCCTGGGTACGTTTCGCTTGCAAGGCCAGGTGGTCATCGATTCGGTGAACACCGCCCTGGAACTGGGTTACCGGGTCATCGATACCGCGCAGATCTACGAAAACGAAGCCGAAGTCGGCCAGGCTATCGCTGCCAGCGGCATTGCCCGCGAAGACCTGTTCATCACCAGCAAGATCTGGGTCGCCAATTTTGCCAAGGATCGCCTGATCGACAGCCTCCGGGAGAGCCTGCACAAACTGCAGACTGACTATCTGGACTTGACCCTGATCCACTGGCCGTCGCCGCAAGACCAGGTGTCGGTCGAAGAGTTCATGGGCGCCTTGCTTGAAGCCAGGGACTTGGGCCTGACCCGGCAGATCGGTGTCTCCAACTTCACGGTCGACCTGATGAAACAGGCGATAACCGCTGTCGGCGCGCAGAACATCGCCACTAACCAGATCGAATTGCACCCCTACCTGCAAAATCGCCAGGTCGTCGAGTTCGCGCAAAGCCAGGGTATCCAAATCACCTCGTACATGACCCTGGCTTACGGTGAAGTGCTCAAGGATCCGGTGATTACGCAGATTGCCGATCGTCTGCAAGCGACCCCGGCACAAGTCACCCTGGCCTGGGCCCTGCAACTGGGTCATGGCGTGATTCCTTCGTCGACCAAACGCGCCAATCTCGCCGGCAACCTCAAGGCTAGCGCCATCACGTTGAACGATGCCGACATGGCATTGATCGCCAGTCTGGATCGCGGCTATCGACTGACCAGCCCCAAGGGCCTGGCGCCGGCCTGGGATCAAGCAGCCGGGTTCAAGCCTCAGCCCTGACCAAGGGTTTTTTCCAGGCGCGTCATCGCCTTGTGCAACTGATCGACGGCTGCGTCGATCAATGCGGCATCGCGCTCGGCACAAGCACGCTCCAGTTGCTCGCAACACGCCACCAGTGCCTGTGCCCGGACCATTTGCGCCCCACCCCTGATGCGGTGCGCCAGGTCTTTCAAGCCATGGCGATTACCGCTGGCATGTTCTTGCAGAAGACGCTCACGATCTTCGCGGTTGGTCACGGCCAGATCGTGCAGCAGTTGCACGATCAATTCACTGTCTGCCCCGGTGTAGCGTTGCAACCCGGTTAAATCGATTTCAGTGATGGGGGGCGCTTCGGGCACGCCTGCCGATTCGACGGGAAATCTGCTGCTCAACCATGCGCTCAGGTCGACCAATCGAATGGGTTTGAACAGACAATCGTCCATGCCCGCTTCAATGCAACGCATTTTTTCCTCGGGTTGCGCGCTGGCAGTGAAGCCTAGAATCAACGTCGGCGGCCCCACCTGGAAACGCTCCTCATCGCGGATCGCCCCCGCCAGTTCATAACCGCTGACCACCGGCATGTTGCAGTCGGTGACGACCAGATCGCAGACGTGTTTGCGCCATTGCTCGAAGCCTTGCTGGCCGTCCTCTGCGAGCAGAACCTGGTGCCCGAGGTAACTCAGTTGCCGCGAAAGCAGCAACCGATTGGCCGGGTAATCGTCCACCACCAGAATCGTCAGCGGGCGGGTCCTTGCCGGCGGTTCGCCCGGCGCCATTTCACCGGCGGGCAACGTCTCCAATGCCAGCAGTTCCAGGCTGATGTCCAAACGGGTACCGCGCCCCAGGACACTGGCGAGTTGCAATCGCCCTCCCATCATTTCGCACAGCGTGCGGCTGATCACCAGCCCCAGGCCGGAGCCCTGCCGGCCGGATACCTGGCGATTCCCGACCTGCACGAACGGACTGAACAAGCGTTGCTGGTCAAAGTCGCTGATACCACTGCCGCTGTCCTCGATACACACATTGACCGTGACACGGTCCGGCGATACGGGCACAACCTGCAACTTCAGGCTAACTTCGCCTTTGTGAGTGAACTTGATGGCATTGCTCAGCAGGTTGGACAGCACCTGCTTGAAACGCGTGGGGTCGATCAACACATCGCGGTCGCTGTGCTCATCCAGCTCGATGCGCCACAGCAGGTTCTTCTGCCGGGCCAGGCCTTCGAAGACCCGACACACCGACACCACCAGCGCGTGCAGATTGGTGCGCTCTGGCATCAGGGACAAATGTCCGGATTCGATTCGGGCAATGTCCAGGATGTCGCCGATCAACGCCAGCAACTGTTGCCCGGCACTTGACGCCACCTCGATGGCCGCGCGGTCGGTGATGCCCTTGTCGGCGGATTTGAGTGCCAGTTCAAGCATGCCGATCAAGGCATTCATCGGCGTGCGGATTTCATGGCTCATGGTCGCCAGGAACGTGGTCTTGGCGCGATTCGCATCGTCGGCGGTGTCCTTGGCCTCCTGCAATCGGGCAAGCCATTGCTGGCGCTGGCGGATCTGCCGGCGCTGCCAGGCTATCCACACCAGGGCAAGGAGAAGCAAGGCGCCCGCGGCAGCGAATGCCTGGAAAATCGTCTGTCGATGACGCAGCCAGTAACTCTGCTCCACCATCAGGTCATTGCGCCAGGGCATTATCAGGTCGTCGATTTCTTCGGGAGGGATACTGAACAAGGCCTTGTCCAGGATCGAATGCAACTCGGTGTCGTCGCGACCGGTCGCCAGGGTACTGCGCGCGGGATCGATGCCCACGGTACTGGTGACCTGGAGGCGGTCACGGTACTGCCGGGAAATCAGGTAACGGGCACTGATCAATGAGTTGATGCCACCTTGTGCCTTGCCTTGGGCAACCATTTCCATGGCATCGGCCGACAGCGGCGCGTCCACACAACGGATCGACGGGAAGTATTGGCGAATGAACTCGCCAGCGATATTGCCCTGGGTCAGCGCCAGGGTTTTCCCGGCCAGATCATCCAGGGTCCTGGGGCTGTCCGGCGCCAGGCGCGTTACCAGCACGGAAGGGCTGGTCAGGAACGGCCGGGTAAACAGCAAGTCTTCCTCACGCCGGGAACTCAGGCCGATGCCGGCCAACACATCAACCTGGCCGCTCTTGATCGCCTGCAGCATCTCGGCGACTGAGCGCATGCCCCGGATGTCGAATTGCAAGCCGGTGCGCAGGCTGATTTTCGCCAACACATCGACCCCGATGCCGCGAAACTTGCCTTCACTGTCCACGAACGTTATCGGCGGGATGTTCTCGTTGATCGCCACACTCACGCGCGGGTGACGGTCGAGCCAACGTTGCTCGGCCACGCTCAATTGCAGCGACTGCGTGCCCGGCATGGACACCCCGCTCGCACCCCAGCGGCGCAGTATGTTCATTTGTTCGTTGGCCGTTATCGCCGTCAGGGCCTTGTTGACAACGCGCAGCAGCGCCGGGTTGTCGCGGGCCATGGCAAAGGCGAAGCGCCCCGGTTCCATGGGCGAGAAGTCAGCCAGTTGGACGTTGTTCAGGTAGTTTTTGCTGATCAGGTAATGGGCGCTGATCGCATCGCCCAGATAGACATCCGCCTGGCCAAAGGCGACTGCGCCGACCGCTGCCAGTGTCGAGGGGAAAAGCTGGACCTGCGCTTCAGGATAAAACTGCTGCACGCTTTGTTCAGGCAAGTAGTGGTAGAGCGTTGCCAGGCGCTTTTCAGCCAGCGTCGGGTCCAGTGCCTGGTGCGAGTCAACTCGGGTCACCAATACCGGCTGATCCACCGCATAGGCGTGGGACATTTGTAATTGGCGGTCCTGGGACTCGTAGCTGTTGGACGTTCCCAGAAGGTCTGCCGCCCCTTGTTTGACGGCTCGAACGGCGTCTTCGCGGGCGGGATAGCGTTGGACTTCGATCTCCACCTGAAGCAGTTGGCGCAGCAGATCGGCATAGTCGGCCGTCACCCCCTCAAGCGTGTGATCGGTGGTGATGTCAAAAGGTGGATAATCCGGGGCTGAGACGGCAAGCACCAAACGGGCTTTCTGCTGCAACCAGCGCGAGTCGGCCACCGATAACGGCAGCACCTGGCCTTCCGCGCTGGAACGGCCCAACAACGCCAATGTCTGCGGCTGCGCAAAGACACTCGATGCCCCCAGGCAAAGAGCCAACAGCAGGTATCGAATAGCGTTCATTCAGACCAAAGCATGACGCTGGGCAAGGTCACGCAGATGCACCGACGACTTCACGTTGAGCTTTTCAGTCAAGCGGGTTTTGTAGGTGCTCACGGTCTTGTGGCTCACGTGCAGGATTTCGGCGATTTCCTTGTTGCTCATACCCTGGGCCAGATACTGGAAAATCGACAACTCGCGGTCCGAGAGGCTGTCGATCATGTGTTTTTCACTTCGTAGCGCCTGGCTCACGGACACCGAGCTCGAGGGCAATCGGGTGAAAAAGGTGTAGCCGGCCATCACGGCACGCACGGCTTTGTGCAGATGCTGCAGATCGTTGGTCTTGGGGACGTAGGCCACGGCACCCGCGCGCATGCAACGATCCTGGAAAAACGCTGGCTCCTGGGCGGTGAACACCACCACCCGGCAGTACACCTCTTCCATCTGGATCCGTGCCAGTACCTCAAGACCGTCGAGTTTCGGGAGTTTGAGGTCCAGCACCAGCAGTTCAGGCTTATGTTCGCGGATCATCGACAAGACTTCGTTACCGCTTGCCGCTTCAAAGATGTGCTTGTATCCCTCCAGCTTGAGTACGATTTTGACTGCACCGCGAATCACCGGATGATCGTCCACAATCAACGCGCACTTCATGGCAACTCCCTATGCATAAACACAACATTCGGACACTGATGGTCCATGGGCAAGAGCCCGCACGGGACACAGTAGCTGCGCCTGAACTCTTGCACATATAACTCGATTGAACTACCTGACAGAAATGACAGTCCCGACGAACGGTCGGGGCCGATCGACGATTGCCATAAAACGCTGGATCGTCGCCAGGTCCGGCACCAAGGCGTGGCTCACCTGCACCTTGTGCCGCTCACAGGCCGCAATGACAGGGAGTCGTGCGCGCTGACCATCGAAGATCAGAGCGTGCGCAAGCTGCTCGTTGTCGAGACAGAAATCCAGCAGGTCCAGCTTGCCATGCGCAAGGCCAGCATTGATGACCAGCAGATCGAATGGCGCGCAGCCATATTCGACCAGGTTCAGAAGCTCGTCGAGGCTTTGCACCGGCGCCACGCGAAAGTAATCGAGCTGGTTGAACAACCGCTCTATTTTCATCCGGTTGAAGTGTTGTTCGTCGGCGATCAGGATGCGAAAGGACTTGCTGGGCAACGTGCCCCCCCGGGTCAGATTGATGAGGGGGCAAGGCTACGGAAGACCTACGACGCATTCTGTAGGAAAAATCCGAAATATCACCCGAAAAGTCTGACGCGAGGCGCGGGTTTGCGACGAAGGCGACCTCACAGCCGCCGAAGATTTCAGCTGGCAGTCGCCAGGAGCAGATCCGCCATCGATCGATGCCCGCGCTGCTTGCCATGGTCATACAGCGAACCGGCGATCTCGTGCGCACGAATCGGCAGGATCGACAGCAGTGTGTCGCTCAAGCCATGGCTGGCCTGGCAGAAGCCCTGCATATAGATGCCGGCCTTGCAGCGCTCATCGGTGATCAATTTGTAGTTACGATCCACCTCGAAATCACCCAGGTACTGTTCCAGCGGGGCCAGCAGCTTGCGGTGCATCTGCCGCTCGTAACCGGTGGCCAGCACCACCGCGTCATAGAGACGGACCGCGACTTCGCCAGTGGCGTTGTTGCGCAGGGCCAGCTCGATGCCAAGCTCGGTGGCGCTGGCGCTTTCAAGGGTGGTCAGGGTACGGAACGCATGGCGAGCAATGCCCGAGACTTTCTGCCGGTAGAAAATTCCGTAGATGCGTTCGATCAGGTCAATGTCCACCACCGAATAGTTGGTGTTGTGGTATTCGTTGACCAGGCGCTCACGCTCGCTGCTGTCCTGCTGGAACACCAGGTCGGTGAACTCCGGCGAGAACACTTCATTGACGAACGGGCTGTCGTCCGCCGGTTTCAGGGCAGAACCGCGCAGGATCATGTCGACCTGCACCGACGGGAAGCTGTCGTTGAGGTCGATGAAGGCTTCCGCCGCGCTCTGCCCGCCACCGATGATGGCAATACTCATCGGCTGGTTGTTCACGCACGGCTGCCTGGCCATCTGCGCCAGGTACTGCGAATGGTGGAACACGCGATTGTCGCCCTTTAGTCCCTTGAACGCCTCGGGGATGCGCGGCGTGCCGCCCGCGCTGACCACCACCGAACGGGTGGTTCGAAGCTGTCGATGTCCAGCGCTATCGCGAGAAATCACCCGCAGCGCTTCGACTTGCTGGTTGTGCAGTACCGGTTCGATAGCCAGCACTTCTTCGCCATAACGGCTCTGTTTCTCGAATTGCGCAGCCACCCAACGCAGGTAGTCGTTGTACTCCATGCGGCAGGGATAGAACGTGCCCAGGTTGATGAAGTCCACCAGGCGACCGTGAGCCTTGAGGTAATTGACGAACGAGTAAGGACTGGTCGGGTTGCGCAGGGTCACCAGGTCCTTGAGGAAGGAAATCTGCAGCTCGCTTTGGGTCGACAGGGTGTTGCCATGCCAGCTGTAGTTGGCCTGCTTGTCGAGAAACAGTACATCCAGCTCGCCCTGGGTCGGCCCGCGTTCTTGCAGGGCGATGGCCAGGGCCAGGTTCGAAGGGCCGAAACCGACGCCGATCAGGTCGTGAACGATGGGCGATGCAATTGCCTGTGTCATTTCCAGTGTCCTCTGGATGAACCCCGAGCGGCGGGGAGATAAGCCTAAGTGACCTGGCCGGCCTTGAGCACGACGGCAGGTCGTCTGTTGATTAGGAACGAGGACAGTGAAATAAAATTTAACAAGAACGGATCAACGCGAGGATCAATGCGCATCCCATTGGCGCATCCGCACGCGGCAATGCTTCATGGCGTTGACGATGTGCTTTTCTACCAGAGCCTTGGAGATGCCCAGGTGTTCGGCGATCTGCGGGTGTGACAGGCCTTCGATCTTGCGCAGCAGGAAACTCTCGCGGCACAGTCGGGGCAATTCCGCCAGGGCGCGCTGGAGCATGTCCAGGCGCTGGCCGTGATCGAGGCTGCTCAAGGGTGAGGGGCTGAAATAGCGCTCTTCGTTGTCGAGCACCTCCAGCGACTCGACCTGGCGCAATGCATTGCGTCGGTGATCGTCGATCACCAGGTTCAATGCCGTGCGATACAGGAACGCCCGGGGCTGCTCGATCGGCGTATCACTGGAGCGTTCCAGGACTCGCAGGTAAGCGTCATGCACCACATCTTCAGCCACCTGGCGGTTGCCCAGCTTGGCGTTGAGGAAACACACCAGCTCTCGATAGTAGTTTTCCAACATGACTCCCGTCCGCACGGGTGCGGTTTCTGTCCTTGAAGCAACCTGTCGGCCACAGTGGCACGGTAGTGGCAATTTGAGATGCGTAATTTATAGTAATTCTCATGTAGATTTAAAGTCTTGCTTTGTCTTGCCCGACAAATAGTAGGAGCTGCCGAAGGCTGCGATCTTTTGATCTTCTGCTTTTAGGCTCTTGCTCTTGGGCAAACGGGGATGCGCTAAAGATCAAAAGATCGCAGCCTTCGGCAGCTCC
Source organism: Pseudomonas sp. V98_8 (assembly GCF_029967975.1). NCBI lineage: Bacteria > Pseudomonadati > Pseudomonadota > Gammaproteobacteria > Pseudomonadales > Pseudomonadaceae > Pseudomonas > Pseudomonas sp. V98_8. The sequence goes on along the minus strand of NZ_JASCAE010000043.1, from coordinate 19,933 downwards.
TACAGGTGTTACGCCATATGTCCGGGGCTAAATTCCCCAGCAGTTTCCTCGTTTACTGGACAGCTCCCCGTCCCTATTCAGCTGTTTTGAACGACGGGCCAAAATCCTTTGGCCGGAACCCCGCATGAATCGTCCCCGTCACACCCGACGCGCCCTGCTGGTAGCACTCAGCCTGATCCCTCTTATCGCCGTCGCCGCCTGGCAACTCATCCCGCCCGGGCGCGACCGGTTCGCCACCGTGCAGGTGACCCGCGCCGACATCGAAAGCAGCGTCACGGCCTTGGGTACCCTGCAGCCCAGGCGTTACGTGGACGTCGGCGCCCAGGCGTCCGGGCAAATTCAAACGATCCACGTGGAAGTCGGTGACATGGTCAAGGAAGGCCAACTGTTGGTGGAAATCGATCCCTCCACGCAACAGGCCAAACTCGATGCCGGGCGTTTCTCCATCGAAAACCTCAAGGCGCAGCTTCAGGAGCAACGCGCGCAACACGACCTCGCCCAACAGAAATTCCAGCGCCAGCAACACCTCAAGGCCGGCAACGCCACCCGCGAAGAAGACGTGCAGACTGCGCAGGCCGAACTGCGCACCACCCAGGCGCGCATCGACATGATCCAGGCGCAGATCCGCCAGGCCCGGGCCAGCCTGCGCAGCGATCAGGCCGAGCTCGGCTACACCCGGATCTATGCGCCCATGTCCGGCACGGTGGTCGCACTGGATGCCCGCGAAGGCCAGACCCTCAACGCCCAGCAACAGACACCGCTGATTCTGCGCATCGCCAAACTGTCGCCGATGACCGTCTGGGCCGAGGTCTCCGAAGCCGACATCGGCCACGTCAAACCCGGCATGAGCGCCTGGTTCACTACCCTCAGCGGCGGCACCCGGCGCTGGAAAAGCACCGTGCGGCAGATCCTGCCCGTGCCGCCCAAACCCCTCGACCAGACCAGCCAGGGCGGCGGCAGTCCTGCCAGCTCAAGCAAAAACGGCAGCGCTCGGGTGGTGCTGTACACCGTGCTGCTGGATGTCGATAACGCCGACAACGCGCTGATGGCGGAAATGACCACCCAGGTATTTTTCGTCGCAGGCCAGGCGCAAAACGCCCTGACCGCGCCGATCGCCGCCCTGCAGGCCGGCGTGCAAGCCGACAGCCAGACCGCACAAGTGGTGGCCAGCAATGGCCGCATCGAACAACGCAACGTGCGCACCGGCATCAGCGACCGCCTGCGGGTGCAGATCCTCGACGGCCTTCAGGAAGGCGATCACTTGTTGATCGGCCCGGCCGACGGGAGCGGCGGTTGAATGCACACGCCCCTGATCGACCTTTCAGACATCCGCAAAGCCTACGGCGGTGGCGACACCCCTGAAGTCCATGTATTGCGCGGCATCGACCTGTCGATCCATGCCGGGGAATTCGTGGCGATCGTCGGCGCCTCCGGTTCCGGCAAGTCGACTCTGATGAACATCCTCGGCTGCCTCGACCGTCCGACTTCGGGCGAATACCGCTTCGCCGGAGAAAACGTCGCTGCCCTGGACAGTGACGAGCTGGCCTGGCTGCGCCGCGAAGCCTTTGGTTTCGTATTCCAGGGTTATCACCTTATTCCGTCCGGTTCGGCCCAGGAAAACGTCGAGATGCCGGCGATCTACGCTGGCACTCCGGCCGCCGAACGCCATGCCCGCGCCGCCGCCCTGCTCGAGCGCCTCGGCCTGGCCACGCGCACCGGCAATCGTCCACACCAGCTCTCCGGTGGCCAGCAGCAACGGGTGTCCATTGCCCGCGCCTTGATGAACGGCGGCCATATCATCCTCGCCGACGAACCCACCGGCGCCCTCGACAGTCACAGCGGCAAGGAAGTCATGGCGCTGCTCGACGAGCTGGCGAGCCAGGGCCACGTGGTGATCCTCATCACCCATGATCGCGAAGTGGCGGCGCGGGCCAAGCGCATCATCGAGATTCGCGACGGCCTGATCAGCAGCGACAGCGCCCGGGACAATTGCGCCGCGCAAACCTCTGCCAATCCAGGTGCATTGCAAGCAGTGGACCTGCGCAAGCGCCTGACTGAAGGCGCGCGACCCAGCGGTGCCTGGAAAGGCGAATTGGTCGACGCGGTGCAAGCCGCCTGGCGGGTGATGTGGATCAACAGGTTCCGCACCGCGCTGACCCTGCTGGGGATCATTATCGGCGTGGCGTCGGTGGTGGTGATGCTCGCCGTCGGCGAAGGCAGCAAGCGCCAGGTCATGGCCCAGATGGGCGCGTTCGGTTCCAACATCATTTACCTCAGTGGCTCGTCCCCAAACCCGCGCACACCGCTGGGTATCGTCACCCTGGACGAAGTCAAGGCAGTGGCGAACCTGCCCCAGGTGATGCGCATCATGCCGGTCAACGGCCAGGAAGCCGGAGTACGCTTCGGCAACCTCGACCACCTGAGCTACGTTGGCGGCAACGACACCAACTTCCCGGCGATCTTCAACTGGCCGGTGGTGCAAGGCAGCTACTTTACCGAGGCCGATGAACGAAATGCCGCGGCGGTCGCGGTGATCGGCCACAAGGTGCGAACCAAACTGCTCAAGGACGTGGCCAATCCCATCGGCCAGTACATCCTGATCGAAAACGTGCCGTTCCAGGTGGTCGGCGTGCTGGCGGAGAAAGGCGCCAGCTCCGGCGACTCCGACAGCGACGACCGCATCGCCATCCCCTACTCCGCCGCCAGCGTGCGATTGTTCGGCACCCACATCCCGGAATACATCGCGATCGCCGCCGCCGATGCGCGCAGGGTCAAGGAGACGGAACAGGCCATCGAGCAGTTGATGCTGCGCCTGCACAACGGCAAGAAGGATTTCGAGCTGACCAACAACGCGGCGATGATCCAAGCCGAAGCGCGCACGCAAAACACCCTGTCGCTGATGCTCGGTTCGATTGCCGCGATCTCGCTGCTGGTGGGCGGCATCGGCGTGATGAACATCATGCTCATGACCGTGCGCGAACGGACCCGCGAGATCGGCATCCGCATGGCCACCGGTGCCCGCCAGCGCGACATCCTGCGCCAGTTCCTCACCGAAGCGGTGATGCTTTCGGTGGTCGGGGGCCTGGCCGGGATCGCCCTGGCGCTGATCGTCGGCGGCGTGCTGACCCTCAGCGAAATCGCTGTCGCGTTCTCCTTGATAGCGGTGCTGGGCGCCTTCGGCTGCGCCCTGGTCACCGGTGTTGTCTTCGGCTTCATGCCGGCCCGCAAAGCGGCCCGACTCGACCCGGTCACGGCCCTTAACAGTGAATGATCTTTCCATGAAGCCGCAACTGAGTTTGCTGACCCTCTGCCTGTTGCTCGGCGCCTGCGCCAGTCCCGCCCAGCGTCCGGACAGCGGCATTACGCCGCCGGCCGCCTGGCAATCACCCCACACCTCGGCTGCCAGCCGCGACAACCAGCAATGGTGGAACCGCTTTGGCAGCCCACAACTGGGACGCCTGATCAAACAGGCCCGAGTCGGCAGCTACGACCTGGCCGCGGCCATTGCACGGGTGCGCCAGGCAAAAGCCGAAACCGTGGTCGCCGGTGGTTCGCAGTTACCAGGAGTCCAGGCGGGGGCGAACGCCAACCGGCAGAAGTTGCTGCGCGGCAATGGCTACAGCCAACTGGATGCCGACAGCGACAACAGCGCCGTGGACTATTTCAACGCCAACCTGACCGCCACTTACGAAATCGATTTCTGGGGTGGCCAGCGCGCTTCCCGCGACAGCGCGCAATTCGCGTTGCAGGCCAGCGAGTTCGATCAGGCGACGGTGGAGCTGACGTTGCTCAGCGGGGTCGCCAACACCTATGCGCAAACCCTTTCGCTGCAGGAGCAGGGCCGTATTGCCGAGCTGAACCTGGCAAACGCGCAGAACGTGTTGAAACTGGTACAGACTCGCTTCGATTCCGGGTCCGCGACCGCACTGGAACTGGCCCAGCAAAAAAGCCTGGTGGCCGCGCAGCAACGCCAATTGCCGCTGGTGCAGCAACAGGCCAGGGAGGCGCAGATCAGCCTCGCCACCCTGCTTGGCCGCCCGCTGCAGGAACTGGTGCTGGGCCGGGAACATTTCGATCAATTGTCTTGGCCCGCCATTGACGCGGGCGTACCCAGCGAACTGCTCAGCCGGCGCCCGGACATCGCCCGGGCCGAAGCGCAACTGGCCGCTGCCCAGGCCGACGTCACCGTCGCCCGCGCCGCCATGTTGCCGACCCTGACCCTGAGCGCGGAAATCGGCTCCGGTGCCGACCGTGCCGGTGACATCCTGCGCAGCCCCTTTTATAACCTCACCGCCGGGTTGCTGGTGCCGGTGTTCAACAACGGGCGCCTGGGCGCCGAGCGCGACAAGGCCACAGCGCGCCAGGAAGAGCTGCTGGAAGCCTATCGTGGTGCGATCATCAACGGTTTCGCCGACGTGGAAAAAGCCCTCAACAGTATTCGTGGGCTGGACGCACAACGGCAGTGGCAAAGCGAGGAACTGAACCAGGCGCAGACCGCGTTCAACATCGCACAAAGCCGCTATGAAGCGGGCGCCGAGGATTTACTGACGGTGCTGGAAACCCAGCGCACGTTGTATGCGGCGCAGGATTTGAATGTGCAGCTAAGGCTGTCACGGATGCAGGCGAGCATAGCGTTGTACAAGGCACTGGGTGGGGGGTGGCAGGTTCTATAAATACGGCGCCTGTCAGGCCGTCTTCGCGAGCAAGCCTGCACCCACAATGGACCTGTGTTTGCAGGACCAATGTGGGAGCGGGCTTGCTCGCGAAGAACGATAACACGGTCGTCAGGCCTGACTTTGCTTGGCCTTCAAATTCCGCGCATACCAAGGCCGCTGCGGTACCTTCCTGAACAAATTCACCAACTTCTGCTCATCCTCGCCAAAGGTAATCCGCAACGCCAGCTTCATGGTCTCCGGGTCCATCTCCACCGACTTGCCCACCTGCAACCCCGGCATGGTGCTGCAACCATGGGTGCCCGGCCCCAGCCACGGGTCGTCGATCTCGACCCAACGCCCCGGCGCGAACCACTGCACGCCATTGACCTCAAGCCGACTCACCTGCCCCGGATGAAAGCGCTCATGGGCGCGGAACCAGTCTTCCAGGCGATCGTCGATCCAGCCATGGAAGTGCCAGAACACCGGGTTTACATGGGACGAGAACGGATCGCCGAGGAAGTCGTTTTCCGGCGCATACCAGCGCGCGGAAAAGTCCGCCGGATCCCGGGCGAACGGCACTGGCTGGCCGTTGGAAGGATCGCGCGGCACCGAGGCCCAACGCATGTGCAACCAGTCATGCAAGCCCAATTCGACCTCTGAGCCAAACTGCCCCAGGGTCAGCTTCGACAGGTAACGCGGGTCGCGGTATTGCGACTCCCAGACCTGGAAATTGCTGTGGTAGGTCTCGGCAGTCTTGATGTCGCTGACCCATTGCGAGTACTCGTCATCGTCTTCGGCCAGCCAGGTGGGCGGCAGCGCCGTGCCGTCGTGGTTGTCGAAATACCGGGCGAAGCCGATGCGGTCCCGGACCAGCTCCGGTTGCGGCAAGGGGAACTGCGTCCACGACGGCAAGTGCTGCATCGAACGCGCCGTGCCGAGCATGTGCCGGTGCATGAAGAAAAAGTCCACGCCCGAGCCGTTGCGATCCTTGCGTGTGCCACGGGCGTCACGTTCCTTGTCCCGGGGTCCGGGTTGCCAGCCAATGCCGCGCAAGGCGTCGCGCTTGTCTTCGGGCAAGGTGTGCCATTTATCCCGGGACGCGTGCCACAGTTGATGGAACAAGCGATGCTCCGGGGACGTCAGCCAGGCCAGCAGCGGTGGATTCAGAGCCGTGCGCTCGCGGGCTTCGGGGAACACCTTCTTGACTGCGACAAAGCGATTGTCCTGGGTCGTCATCATCAAGGGGCGATCCAGATCCAGCACGCGACCACTGAGGCTGCCGCTGCCGGCATTGCCGAAACCGGCCCAGACTTCATCCAGCGCCATGCTGAACTCGTAGTCACAGCTGCCTCGGGCGCTGAGCAGGCGCCAACTCAGCTGCGCCGGCTTGACCCCGGCCACATCGCCCAGCACCTGATATCGCGGTGCTTCGTTTGAACGCAAGCGCTCGGCGGTGTCGAGAAAACCCACCAGGCCACGACCCTTGTGGCCGATGTCGAGAAACAGCTCCAGCCCGTCCAATGGCAAGCCTTCAAGCCCGGCATCACGTCCTTTGAAACGGATCTGCCAAACACCACGAAGTGTATCCGCCAGGCGTTGGCCGGTGACATCCGCCACCTCGAACGACGCTTCGCCGGGGGTGATCGTCGGGTCCGGCTTCGTCCATTGGCGATGCCCATAAAAAGCCGCGGGCACAGCCGCGCCGGTCAGCGCCAGGCCTGCCATGAACCATCGTCGAGAAATCGTCATTGCCCTACCTGTGTCAGCCATGAAGCAGGCTTTATCCAAGCTAGAACGTTTGTTCCCTTCCAAAATTTATGGTGCAGCCAAAAGATCGCAGCCTGCGGCAGCTCCTACATGAAATGCCTGCCCCTGTAGGAGCTGCCGCAGGCTGCGATCTTTTCAGGAGCACCTAAATTCCTTGGTCGATCACTCGTTCCTCCCAGATAGCAAAGGCTCCCTGACTGAGATGGCAATGACAAAACCACGTTCGAAAAAGGCTCTTTTCATCGGCCTGCCGCTGGCCCTGGCGATCTGCGCGGGTGCAGGCTTTGCGGCCTGGGATTACGGGTTCAAGGACAATCCCGGCTACCCGGTCAACGTGATGAAGCAGGCCGAAGAACTGCATGAGCGCCTTCTCTCGTTCGACAGCCACATCACCGTACCCATGGACTTCGGCACCGCCGGAAATGAAGCCGACAAGGACGGCAGCGGCCAGTTCGACCTGGTCAAGACCGGGCGCGGACGCCTGTCCGGTGCGGCCCTGACAATTTTCGGCTGGCCGGAAATCTGGAACGGTCCCAACGCGCCGCATCGTCCCACCGCAGGCTTCGTCGAAGAGGCTCGCTTCGAGCAGGAAACCCGCTACAAAATCATCAGCGCCCTGGTGCGCGACTTCCCCAACCAGGCCGCCATCGCTTACACCCCCGACGATTTCCGGCGCCTGCATGGCGAAGGCAAGTTCGCGATCTTCCTGAGCATGCTCAATGCCTACCCGCTGGGCAACGACCTCAATGCCCTGGATCAATGGGCGGCGCGGGGCATGCGCATGTTCGGCTTCAGTTATGTGGGCAACAACGCGTGGGCCGATTCATCCAGGCCGCTGCCATTTTTCAACGATTCCCGGGATGCCCTCGGCGGTCTCTCGGACATCGGCAAGCAGGCGTTGCAGCGCCTCAACGACCTCGGCGTGATCATCGATGTGTCGCAGATGTCGACCAAGGCCCTGGAGCAAGTGGCCCGGTTGAGCCGCACGCCGATGGTGGCCTCACACTCCGCCCCGCGCGCCCTGGTGGACATTCCGCGCAACCTCAGCGACCACGAAATGCAGTTGATCAAGGACAGCGGCGGCGTGGTGCAGATCGTCGGCTTCCCGACCTACATCCGCCCACTGAGCCAGGCCACCCAGGACAAGCTCAACGCCCTGCGTGCGCGTTTCGACCTGCAACCCCTGCAAGGCCTGGAGATGGCGTTGATGCCGGGCGATCCGATCATCACCGTGTGGTCGGAACAACGGTTCGGCGAATACGCCAGCCAGCTCTACGCCATCGTCGACGAAGAGCCCAAGGCCACGCTCAAGGACTACGGCGACGCGATTGACTACGCGGTGAAAAAAATCGGCATCGATCACGTCGGCATCAGTTCCGACTTCAACGATGGCGGCGGCCTGGATGGCTGGAAGGATGTCAGCGAGGCACGCAACGTCACCGCCGAACTGATCAGCCGTGGCTACAGCGAGGCCGACATCGCCAAACTCTGGGGCGGCAATTTCCTGCGGGTCTGGGACCAGGTCGAGAAATCCGCCAGACCCGTCGCCAAGAACTGATGCCATTTTTGCCAAGCGAAACCCAAGCCATGACCAACCGACGCTCATTCCTCAAGCAGGCCGGCATACTCGCAGCCAGCCTGCCCCTGGCTGCTGGCGTGAACCTGCCAGCGATAGCCGGCAATCCGCCGCCTTTGCCCAAGGGCAAATGGGCGCAGTTACGCCAGCTGTTCAATCAGGACCCGAACTACCTGCATTTCGCCAACTTCCTCGTCACCTCGCACCCAATGCCGGTGCGCAACGCGATCGAGATGCACCGCGCCAACATCGATCGCAACCCGGGCCGGGCCATGGACTGGGACCTGCAGGAAACCGAGAAACGCGAACACAACGTGAGGGTCTGGGCCGGACGCTACCTGAATGCCAAACCCGAGCAGATTGCGCTGACCGGCAGCACCACTGAAGGCCTGGCGATGATCTATGGCGGGATTCATGTAAGGCCGGATCAGGAAATCCTGGTCAGCGAACACGAACACTATTCCACGAATTACACACTGGAATTTCGTCAGCAACGCCAGGGCACGAAAGTACGCAAGCTCGAGCTGTTCCAGAACAGCCGCGACATTTCCGTGGACGAAGTGCTGGGCTCGATTGCCCAAGGCATCCGCCCGCAAACCCGTGTGCTGGGCATGACCTGGGTGCAATCGGGCAGCGGTGTGAAACTGCCGATCGGCGAAATTGGCAAGCTGGTCGAAGAGTACAACCGCAAGCGCGACGAAAAGGACCGCATCCTGTATGTGGTCGACGGCGTGCACGGCTTTGGCGTCGAGGACCTCGACTTTCCCGACATGCACTGCGACTTCTTCATTGCCGGGACGCACAAATGGATGTTCGGCCCGCGTGGCACGGGGATCATTTGCGCCCGCTCCGCCGAGGTCCGGGACGTCACGCCGATCATTCCGACCTTCAGTGAATCCACCGATTTCGCGACCATCATGACCCCCGGTGGCTACCACAGTTTCGAACATCGCTGGGCTGCGGACGAAGCGTTCAAGCTGCACCTGGATCTGGGCAAGGCCGAGGTCCAGGCGCGCATTCATCAACTCAACAGCTATGCCAAGGATCGTCTGCTGGAGCAGCCGCGGATCGAACTGGTCACGCCAAGGAGCCCGCAACTGTCCGCCGGTTTCACCTTCTTCCGGGTCAAGGACCAGGACTGCGAAAAGGTCGCCAGCGGGCTGATGCAGAACCGCGTGGTCTGCGACTCGGTGGACCGCGACGCTGGCCCGGTGATCCGCATCGCTCCGGGCTTGCTCAACAGTGAACACGAAATCGACCGCTTCATGGCCCTACTGAACGAAACCGCCTGAAACCACCATTCACTGTAGGAGCGAGCATGCTCGCTCCTACAGGGTTCGCTCTTCTTTATCGAGATAGAAAATGACCCGTCACATGTTAGCCCTCGCCCTAACCGCCCTAATCGCCGGCCTGCTCCCCTGCGCCGCACAGGCCGCCACCCCACCGCCAGCGGGCAAGGTATTCAAGGACTGCAAGAATTGTCCGGAAATGGTCGTGCTGCCCGCCGGCACCTTCACCATGGGCACCCCGGATGACGAAGTCGGCCGCGAGCCCGATGAGGGTCCGATGCATGAGGTGACCTTCGCCAAACCCTTCGCCATGAGCCGCTACCAGGTCACTGCCGGTGAATGGGATAGCTATATCAAGGAAAGCGGCGTGACCATCGCCAACGGCGATACCCGGCCAGGTCGCGAGTGCATCGCCAGCAAGCCGCGTTACCCGCAGGGCCCGCGCCAGCCGGCGGTGTGCATGAACTTCGACGACGTGAAGCACTACGTCGCCTGGCTGTCGAAGAAAACCGGACAGCGATACAGCATGGTCAGCGAAGCCCAGCGTGAATACACCGCTCGCGGCGGCACCCAAGGCCCGTTTCCCTTTCCGTTCGATGATGGCAAGGGCTACAGCATCGCCAAGCACGCCAACACCTACGGCCCGGCGGACGGCTACAGCTACAGCTCGCCGGTGGGCAGCTACCCACCGAACGCCTTCGGTATGTATGACATGCACGGCAACGTCTATGAATGGGTCGAAGACTGCGAACACCCGAACTACGTCGGCGCCCCTACCGACGGCAGCGCCTGGCTGGAACCCGACTGCGAAGCGGTGCGCATCCGCGGCAACGACTGGGGCGAAGCCCCGGTGTTCTCCCGCTCCGGAAACCGCAACAGCCAGTACCCTCAGGAGCGTGGGGACTGGATAGGCTTTCGCATCGTACGCGAGCTCTAAGCCCGTCTGGGTCAACGTGTAATCGTTCTTCGCGAGCAAGCCCGCTCCCACATTTGATCGCATTCCGCCTGATGAAATACGGTCGAATGTGGGAGCGGGCTTGCTCGCGAAGGCGTCTTATCAATCGCAGAACATTTCGACTGACAACCCGCTGTCACCACCAGTCACCACCCTCTAAATTAACCCCTCGACCAGACGTTCTACTGGGTATCTGCCTTCCGACCCAAGGAACCGTCTTCCATGACCCAGCCTACCCGAGGCGCCATCGGCGAATTGTTTGCCCTGCTCAAACCCTTTCGACTCATCGTCGCCGCATCCATAATCCTGGGCATGGTCGGCGGCCTGAGCGTCACGGTATTGCTGGCGACCATCAACAATGCCCTGCATTCGGACAGCGGCCTGACCCAGGGCGTGGTCGCGCTGTTCGCCGGCCTGTGCCTGCTGGCGCTGGCCAGCTCGATCTGCTCCGACATCGGCACCAACTACGTCGGCCAGCACATCATCGCCAAGCTGCGCAAACAACTGGGGGAGAAGGTGCTGTCGGCGCCGATCGAGCAGATCGAGCGTTACCGCAGCCATCGCCTGATCCCGGTGCTGACCCACGACGTCGACACCATCAGCGACTTCGCCTTCGCCTTCGCACCGCTGGCGATTTCCCTGACCGTCACCCTGGGATGCATGGGCTACCTGGCGATCCTGTCGTGGCCGATGTTCCTGATCATGGTGGCCGCGATCCTGATCGGCAGCGCGATCCAGGCCTACGCCCAGAGCAAGGGCGTGCAAGGTTTCATGGCCGCCCGCGACGCTGAAGACGAGCTGCAAAAGCACTACAACGCCATTGCCCAAGGCGCCAAGGAACTGCGCATCCACCGCCCTCGCCGCCAGCGCATGTTCAGCTCGGGCATCAAGGGCACCGCCGAATTCATCTGCAACACCCAGGTGCGTTCGATCAACACCTTTGTCATCGCCAAGACCTTCGGCTCAATGCTGTTCTTTGTGGTCATCGGCCTGGCCCTGGCCCTGCAAACGTCCTGGCCGAGCCCCGACAAGACCGTCATGAGCGGCTTCGTGCTGGTGCTGCTGTACATGAAAGGCCCGCTGGAGCATTTGATCGGCACCCTGCCGATCGTCAGTCGTGCGCAGATCGCCTTTCGCCGCATCGCTGAACTGTCCGAACAGTTTTCCACCCCGGAACCGCACCTGCTGCTCAGCGACCAAGACAAGGTCAAACAGGCCGTGCACGAACTGCAACTGGCGGACGTGCGCTACGCCTTCCCGGCGGTCGAGGGGGCGGCGCCGTTTCAGCTGGGCCCGGTCAATCTGTCGATCAAACAGGGCGACATCACCTTCATCGTCGGCGAGAACGGCTGCGGCAAGACCACCCTGATCAAATTGCTGCTGGGCCTGTACACGCCGCAACAGGGGCAGATCCGGGTCAACGGCGAGGCCATCGACGCGCACAACCGCGATGACTACCGGCAGTTGTTCACCACCATCTTTGCCGACTATTACCTGTTCGATGACGTGGTCCAGAGCGATACGCAGATTCCCGAAGACGCCAACAAATACCTGCAACGCCTGGAGATCGCGCACAAGGTCAGCGTCAAGGACGGCAACTTCACCACCACCGATCTTTCAACCGGGCAGCGCAAGCGCCTGGCGCTAATCAATGCCTGGCTGGAAGAGCGGCCGGTGCTGGTGTTCGACGAGTGGGCGGCCGACCAGGACCCGACCTTCCGACGGATTTTCTACACCGAGCTGCTGCCGGACCTCAAGCGCCTGGGCAAGACCATCATCGTGATCTCCCATGATGACCGTTATTTCGATGTCGCCGACCAACTGGTGCGCATGGAAAGCGGCCGGGTCGTCACCGAGCTGGTGCCGGCCTGATCACAGGTCTCATCAACGCTCCCACAGGTTTTGCTTTTTTCAGGATTTCTTTTCCGGTTTCACAATCGCATCTCGTCTTAATAATCATTCCCATTAACAAAAACTCTGCACGACACTTTTTCAGGAGCACAGGCAAGTAATGCGATCTCTTCCACGCCGTACCCCTCTCGCGCTGGCCGTACAGCGCCCGTCACTGCACAAAACGCTGTTGAGCAGCGTCCTGCTGACCGCCACGTTGCTGGGGAGCACGATGGCCAACGCAGCGCCTGTAAAAGTGAGTATTGCCGTGCAGCCGCTGTCCAGCGCGCTTACCCAACTGGGCATGCAGACCAATCTGCAAATCCTCTACAGCCCTGACCAGGTGGCCGGCATCAAGTCCCGCGCGGTGTCCGGCTCACTGGAGCCTTCCGCGGCCCTGGCCGAGATGCTCAAGGGCACCGGCATTTCGTTCCAGATCAATGGCAACAGCGTGACGCTGGTGTCGGGTGGCTCGTCGAGCCTGCAACTGGGCGCCACCACCATTTCCGGCAAGGCCCTGGGCCTGACCACCGAAGGCACCGACTCCTACACCACGGGTGCGACCACCACTGCCACCAAGTTGCCGCTGACCCTTCGCGAAACGCCGCAGTCGGTGACCGTGGTGACCCGTCAGCAGATGGATGATCGCGGCGTCCAGAGCGTCGGCGATGCGCTGAAGAATACCCCCGGTATCACGTCCCAGAAGTACGACAGCGACCGTACCGAGTTTTCCGCACGGGGCTTTGCCATCACCAACTTTCAGTACGATGGCGTCAACATCCCCTACGACGGCGTGTACGGTGAAAACCCGAACAACACCGACGACGCTGCCAGCCTCGATCACATCGAAGTCATCAAAGGCGCGACTGGCCTGATGACCGGTGCCGGTGACCCGGCCGCCACCGTCAACCTGGTGCGCAAGAAACCGACCAGGGACTTCAAGGCTTCGGTCAGCGGCACTGTCGGTTCCTGGGACAACTACCGCACCGAAGGTGACATCTCCGGCTCACTGACCGAATCCGGCAACGTGCGCGGGCGCTTTGTCGGTGCCATGCAGGACAAAGATTCGTACATCGACCACTACAGCCAGAAGAGAGACCTGTACTACGGTGTTCTGGAAGCCGACCTGACCGACGATACCCTGCTGACCCTGGGCGTCGACAAGTCTAGCACCACCCCTCGCGGCAGTTCCTGGACGGGTAACACGGTCTACTACGCCGACGGCGGCAAGACCGACTTCTCCCGCGGCTTCAACCCGGGCGCCGACTGGAGCCGTCGCGACTTCGACAGCACCACCTACTTTGCATCCCTGGAACAAGCGCTCGCCAACGACTGGAAATTCAAGGCCAGCTTCGACCAGAAAACCACCGATCACGATACCCAACTGGCCTCGGCCAGCGGTGGTTACCCGAACCGCGACACCGGCGAAGGCATGTTCTTTTATCAGGGGCACTGGGAAGGCCATCGCGTGCAGAACACCGCTGACGTAAACGTCTCCGGCCCGTTCACCCTGGGCGGTCGCGAGCATGAAATGGTGGCCGGTTTCATGGCCGCCCACTCCCGTCAGACTGGCGCAACCTATGGTGCCCCCACCGACTCCGATGGATCGGTACCGGGAAACATCTTTGACTGGACAGGCCATATCGCGAAACCGGACTTCCCGAAAAACGGCAAGTACGAGCGCACCCAAAGCCAGAACGGCGCGTACCTGGCCACCCGCCTGCGCCCGACCGACGACCTGTCGTTCATCCTCGGCGGCCGTGTCAGTACCTACAAGTACAACGAGGGCTACACCTACTACCCTGGCGCCGGCCTGGCCGACACCCACGCCAGCTACAAGGAGCACGGCGTCGTCACGCCTTACGCCGGTGTGGTCTATGACCTGGACGATACCTACTCGGTCTACGCCAGCTACACCAGCATCTATCAGCCACAAATCAACAAGGATGCCGATGGCAAGACCCTGGACCCGGTTGAAGGTGACAGCTACGAAACCGGTCTGAAAGCGGCCTACTTCGAAGGCAAACTCAACGCCAGCCTAGCCTTCTTCCGCATCGAGCAGGACAACGTGGCCGAGTCGATCGGCACCAATGAGATTACCGGTGACGGCATTTACAAAGCCGTCGACGGTGCCACCACCAATGGCGTGGAACTGGAACTGGCCGGCGAACTGGCCCAGGACTGGAACGTATCGGCCGGCTACACCTATGCCCGTACCCGCGACAAGGATCACCAACGCATCTACGGTTTCCCGCTGGCCACCAGCAAACCGGAACACGTGGTGCGCACCTTCACCACTTACCGCCTGCCCGGCGCATTGGACCAGTTCACCGTCGGTGGTGGCGTCAGCTGGCAGAGTGCGTTTTACGGCCAGAGCTTCAGCCCTACCGATGGCAGCACTTCGCTTAAGCAAGGCGGCTACACCCTCGTCGACCTGATGACCCGTTATCAATACGACGACCACCTGAGCTTCACCGTCAACGCCTACAACGTCTTCGACAAGCGCTACCTGACGGGCCTGGGCAACTTCGGCACCACCTTCTACGGAGAGCCGCGCAACATGCAGATCACCGCGAAGTACGACTTCTGAGGCTGAGCTGAACTAAAAAATGCCCGTATTGAGAGATGCGGGCATTTTTGTATGGGCCGATATTTGCGGTGCATGTGATGCCGCCTTCGCGAGCAGGCTCGCTCCCACAGGGGGATCTTCGGTGTGCACAAAATCCGCGTTCATCTCGGCCAATTGTGGGAGCGAGCCTGCTCGCGAAGGCGGCCCTCGCCCCAACATTGATTATTCAGGCGGATCGATCCGGTCCAACGCCCGGTTCACCGCCAACTCCCCCAACATGATCACCTGCGCAATCCCCAACAACGAATGACGACCTGTCCCTTCCATATGATCCGCCAGATCCAACGCCATGACATTGGCCGAAGCCAGCGATTCACAGGCATGCGCCAGCAGGGTTTCGACATCGAGCTCAGGGTTGACGAAAGACATGCTGCAGAGCTTGCGTGGGGTGGACTGGATGTCGGCGGCCGAGGGGATGCGGTCGTTGGGGTTGTTTGGGTCAGAATTTTCCAATGTTGGATCGGGGTCCGGCGGATTCGGTGTCACCTTGAACATATTTGCAAACTCCCTGGATGGAGCCGCTACCACCTAGCTACTAAACGAAGGGTGGCGGCTGTGCGCAGGTTAGTAGACCGGGGGAGTTAGCATTAACCGGCGCGCCGAAGCGCCCTGCGCACAGCCACCATCAAGTTCAGGCATATGAATACCTGACTGAAGGGAGCGCTATGCACCTAACTAACAACCCTCGGGCTACTAAACCCGATCACTGACAATCAGTGACCCGATCCAAGTTACCGAGCGACCCCAAGGCGCACAAGCCGGCGGATTCTGGAGTAACTGTAGGCAACGACGCAAGGTGCTGTGGCTTTCATGAAGTAACTGGGTGGGGCTATTAAATAGACTTGAACCCCTCCACGGGAGAGCTGTGAAAAGAGATCAATCCGCGCTCGATCTGCCCCGTCCAAAGTCGCTGTTCCCCTCCCCTTCGAAAAGACCGTAAAAAATCCTACATCAAAAGCGCTACGACACAGAGACCAATCCTACACGCGCCGTAGATGTTTCCTATATCCCCGCCTGTTTACTTTTTGAGAGGTTTTCATCCCATCAAGGAGTCTATGCAGATGAAGGAGCCAAGTGCATGCGAATGAGGAAACTCAGCGGGCTGTGGTTGCTAGGTGGATTGGCACTGATATTGTTTGGTTGCACTTCTTCGGACCATGAAATGGCCGGAGGAAACATCCAGGCAATAAATCACACAGTGCATGCCATCAACTGGTTGTCGGTCAATGGCTACCGGGCTCATGGCGGAGGGGGTAGTTCGTGCTGCATTATTATGCCAACCAAATGGCGCCCTGACTTGAAGGCTAATATTGAATGGGAAGTTGACCCTAATCCTTCTGTAAAACTTCCATCAGTAACATCATCAGCATTTCGTGAAGCTTATGCAAAACATGCAGCAAGCTACACAATATATAGTAACACAGTAGATATTCCGGAGTGGCCCGACACAGAATCTTGTGATCTGAAGGTGCATTTTTTAACTTGCAATCGTGTGAAGGTAACTACCGCGTGCGCGGTATATGGCCGACCGAATTATCCAATCAAGGAACCTATGCAGATGAAAGAGCCAACCGTATGTCAAAAATGAATGATAAATCCAAAGCTAATGCTTGGGCGCCACCAGCCTTCCCTTTAGAGGGGCGTCTTCCGGTGGATGTTCGGATCGTCACAAAAAATTATCAAAAACACACTTATGAGGAGGATCGCTTCCAGCGGACACCTGATGCTCAAGGGCTGTGCTCACAAGCTTTCTGTTGTTGCCATAGCCTGCACATCAGCCTGTTTTTCGATGGTACGAATAACAATGACAACAACGACACCAAGAACAATCACCCGAGCAACATCGCCAAGCTGTTCCATGCTTCGCTTCAAGACATTGAGGCTAATAAGAACGGTTACTTTTCCTACTATATGCCCGGTGTGGGCACGCCCTTCCCTGAAATTGGCGAATTGGACTACAGCGAAGACGGACTGAAATATGCCACCGGCGGTGAAGACCGCATCAACTGGGCTCTGGTTTCCGTCTTTGACGCTTTGCATACGGCGCTTAACGGAACTCCACTTTCTCAGGATCGTCGTAAGAAAGCCGTCGACTCTATGAGCACGTGGAAAGCCCCACTGATGTTTCGCGCCGGCCCCAGCAAGCGGCGGCGGGTGATGAAAGAAGTGCTCGGTACCTTGCTAGACCGCGTGGAGCGGGCCACACCCAAGGTATTGGGCGTCAAGCTGTACATATACGGGTTCTCCCGCGGCGCAGCAGAAGCCCGGACCTTCGTCACCTGGCTCAGCCAGTTGTTCGAAACCCCGGAGGGGGCGGAACTACCGTCACAGAGCCTGATCGGCCTGCCGGTGAGCGTCGAATTCCTTGGCGTACTGGACACCGTGGCCTCAGTGGGCATCGCTAACGTAGCGCCATTTTTTGCCGGGCACATGGACTGGGCCGACGACAGTCAGTTGCTGCCAGACGTAAAAGCCTTTCCGAAGCTCGTCAAATGTTGCCGGCATTTCGTTGCGGCTTTCGAACAGCGCGCATGTTTTCCGCTCGATTCGATCCGCAACGAGGATGGCCAATACCCAGCCGATACCTATGAAGTGGTGTACCCCGGCGTGCACTCCGATGTCGGGGGAGGCTACCCGCAGCATGATCAGGGCAAGGCCCGTGGCGGTACGGACGAACTTTTGTCGCAGATTGTCCTACACGATCTTTACGCCGAAGCCTTTGCTGCGGGGGCACCGTTGCAGGTTCCGGAGGCAGCACTACCGAAAAGTTTGTTGCCGTATAAGGGATGGCGTGAGATGGGGCCGCAAACATCGTCTGAGTTTGTGATCAATCAAGAACTAATTGGGCGCTTCAATGCCTGGCGTGAAACCCTCCCCGGCATAGCCACCGAAGTCCCTTCCAGAACCTCACCTTCGGAGTATCAGCCACAACAACTGAGTGCCACAGTGGAGGACACCCTGGCCGATCAACTTGGCTGGATCACCGGCTGGCGCATTGGCCGTTATGCCAACGACTCACTGCAAAATAACGACAGCTATAAACTCCAGCCTTTCTTCACTCAGGCGACAGAGGCAACGGCCGAGGAAGCCGAGAAAGGGCGTGAGAACTATAAGAAACAGCAAGATATCGCCCTGGGAAATCGCCTGAAATCACCACAAGCGGCAACGAATCATCCCGGCCCGCCGATCTATGAGCCACAGATCGACAAGACCCAGCTCAGCCAGGCCGCCGCCGAATTCAAGCGCGACTACCGGGGCCTCAAACGCGAGCAGACCCACTGGAGCGCCGAGATCACCGATGTGCTGTTGCGCGACACGATCTACCTGCTCAATGAGAACGACGAGGCACGGGATCACGCGGCTATTCGTGAAGCGGGCGAGCGACGTGCCAAGCAACTGTTTAGTGACGACTGGGGTACGCCGAGCAAGGATCCAGTCATGGCCCTGTTGGTGGCGCTGTTCGATGACCAGGTGCACGACTCACGCGCATGGTTCATGCATGACAAGCTGAAATCCCGGGAGCTGTGGGCCGGTTACTTCTTCTACCGCATGACCTACTTCGGCAATGACAATAGCCGCGAGCTGTCGCCGGTGGTGGTGGCTGGGCGGGTATTGGGCGTGGCGATGCTGGCCGGGGCCACGGTGTATGGCATCAAGCGCGGCGGTGCACTGGGTGGGGTCGGCGGGTTGGTGGCGGGAATTGGTGGAACAACCATCGGCTACCAGATCATCGACAAGGCCAGCGGCCTGGCCCTGCCGTTCCTGCCCGGTGCCGAGCAACTTTTGCAACCTACCGCCCACATTGGCGAGTTGGTGACCGGCCTGAAATGGCAGATTGCTTCAGAAGACTACGCGCAGCGCATTGATAGCGTCACCGCCATGTTGCGCGCATCGGGCAACTTGTTCGAGCTGACCTGAGGGGTTCTTACCAGAGGAGATGTTCGGCAAATCCAAAACCCAGGTTGCAAACAGTTCATTTGTGGGAGCGAGCCTGCTCGCGAAGGCGATAGACGCCCCACCAAAAGTCCTTGCGCCGAACACAAAAAGGCCGCCATCCCTTTTTTGGAGATGGCGGCCTTTTTCATTTCAGATCACAACCACGATCGCACCCACCCCGCCACTTGCGCATGAATCCCTTCCACCTCCCCCAACAACCCCGCCATCCGCAAAAAGTCATGAGTCATACCCGGCTGCTCCAGCAACGTCACCTCATTCCCCGCCGCCCGCAAGCGCTCGGCGTAGGCCAAGCCTTCATCATGCAATGGATCATAGCCAGCCAGGTAGACCAGCGCCGGCGCCAAACCCGACAGGTCTTCGGCCAGCAGTGGCGAGCAGCGCCAGTCGGCCAGGTCCGCAGGCGTGCGTGCGTAGTGGGCATAGAACCAGTCCAGAGTCGGGGTTTCCAGCAAGTATCCCTCGGCGAAATCCCGGTGTGAGGCACGGTGGGTGGTGGCGTCGGTCACGGGGTACACCAGCAGTTGGGCCTTGGGTTTCAGCGCCAGTTCCGCAGGCTCGCGTACGGCGATGATCGACAACACCGTGGCCAGTGTCGCGCCGACGCTGTCACCGGCCAGCGCCACGCGGGTGGCGTCCAGGCCACGGGCGGCGCCCTCGCGCACCAGCCAGTTGCCGGCGTCGCAGGCGTCTTGTACCGGGGTTGGGAATTTCCATTCGGGGGCCAGGCGATAATCCACGGTCAACACGGCAAAACCACCCTGGGCTGCGAGGCGACGACATAGGGCGTCGTGGGAATCGAGGCTGCCGACCACGTAGCCACCGCCGTGGAAGTACAGCATCACCGGTTGCAGGCCGTCGACGGGTTGGCCGTCGCGATACAGGCGTGCCGCGAGGCTTTGGCCGTCGCGGGCGGGGATGGTGAAGTGGTCGCAGGCGATGTGGTCCAGTGGTACATCGAGGAAGCTGGAAGAGGCCTCGAAGTCGATCCGTGCCTGTTCTGGGGTCTGTTCGTGCATTGGGCGGCTTTTGCCGGTGAGGCGGCCGAACTCGGCGAGTTCGAGGAAGGCTTCAAGTTCTGGCAGTAGGGCCATGGGGGGAATCCTTTTGCACAATAAGATCAATAATCGGTTCGAAGCGAGGGCGAATACCCTGTGGGAGCGGGCTTGCTCGCGAATGCGGAGTGTCAGTGAACATTCATGTCGCTGACACTCCGCA
>NZ_JASCAE010000042.1:0-133714 GCF_029967975.1 Pseudomonas sp. V98_8 | reverse complement strand
TTTTGCTTCCTTTTTGGCGTTTGAAAAAGGGAGTCGCCGTAAGGGCGAAACCATAGGAGGCCGTTACCGCAGCAATGGATATGTACTCCGACAATAAATCTCACATACAGGACTTCCTGCGACGCCCCGCATCACCATCGTGCACGGCTCACGTCATACGTCGACAGCGGAACGCAGAGCGTCCCTGGCGGCATTCCCACGCAGAGCGTGGGAACGATCAATCGCCAGCAGGCTGACTCCTACAGGGGATCCAGCGGTATCCGGAAAAATCAGGTCGGCTTTAAGGCCGTCTCGCTTTGCTGTTGATCGCGGGCGACCCACGCAGCAATGCCTTCGTTCTGGTAGTGGGGTGAAGCGAAACCCTAAGCCGCCGCTACCGCAGCAATGGACCTGTACGCCAACAACAAGCGCCCGTGCCGATGTGCAACATACCCGCCCGTCACCCAGTTGAAAGCCCGAAGTGCATGACCGGCACTATCCCGAAGCCACGTTGTCAGTTGTTGGCGCCTACAGCGACGAGATTCGTCTCTGATGGCGGCACGTCAGGCTGCATTTAGTGTTTCGCCCCTTGGGCTCACGCTCGCGATGGATTGCGTCCCGGACCGACTCATTCTTTTACGAGCGACATTCTATTGGGTTCTCTTCTCGATCCACGGCACGACATCGATGCCGCTTTATTAAGCTACCGCCGGGTGTTCTGGTCGTTGGCGCTGTTCAGTGGTGTGATCAACCTGCTGGTGCTGGTGCCGTCGCTCTACATGATGCAGGTGTACGACCGAGTACTCACCAGTCGCAACGAAACCACGTTGTTCATGCTCACCTTCATCGCCCTGGGCCTGTTGATGTTCAGCGCCCTGATCGAGTGGGTTCGCGGTGTGGTGATGATTCGCATGGGCGCGGGGCTTGACGATGCCTTGGGTGAGCGGATTTTCGACGCGGCCTTCGCCCGCAGTCTTCGCGAACACAACGCGAACCCGGCGCAGGTGCTCATCGATTTGGCGACGCTACGGCAATTGATCACCGGCCAGGGCCTGATTGCGTTGCTCGATGCGCCCTGGTTGCCGATTTTTGTGCTGGTAGCGTTTATTATCCACCCCTGGTTCGGCGTGCTGACGGTGGTGCTGGCCCTGGTGCTGATCGGTCTGGCCCTGTGGGGCGAATTGGCGACTCGAACGCCTCTGGGCGAAGCCAATCGGCTCGGCGTGCAGTCCTCGATTTACCTGAACAGCTCCTTCCAGAATGCCGAAGTCATCCAGGCCCTGGGCATGCTCGGGCCATTGCGCCAGCGCTGGAGCCTGCTGCAGCAGCGCATCGTTGCCGCCCAGGCCCATGCCAGCGACCGAAGCGCGCGGATCACTTCGCTGACACGTTTCGTGCGCATCTCCGGACAGTCGCTGGCCCTGGGCCTGGGCGCATTGCTGGTGCTCGAAGGCCAGTTGTCGGCGGGCATGATGATCGCCATGTCGCTGCTGTTGGGGCGCGCCTTGGCCCCAGTGGAAATCGCCATCGGCTCGTGGAAGCAATTCACCGCTGGCCGTCAGAGTTACCAGCGCCTGAGCCTGCTGCTCGCCCAACACCCGCGCGAGCGCCTGCGCATGCCTTTGCCGCCACCCACCGGCGCAGTACGTCTGGAGCAGGTGTACGTTGGCCCGCCCGGTGCCTCGCAACCGATCCTGCGCGGGATCAATTTCAGCCTGGCCAGCGGCGAAGTGCTCGCTGTCGTCGGCCCCAGCGCCAGTGGCAAATCAACGCTGGCCAGGGCGCTGGTCGGGATCTGGCCGGCGATGGGCGGATCGGTGCGCCTGGACGACGCCGAGATCAGTCAATGGTCTCACGACGCCTTGGGCCCCTACCTCGGATACCTGCCACAGGACATTGAATTGTTCGACGGCAGCGTGGCCGATAACATTGCCCGCTTCGGTGAGCAGGACGCCGACAAGATCATCGCGGCCGGACGTCATGCCGGCATTCACGAGATGATCCTGAAATTCCCCAAAGGTTACGACACGCCGCTGGGCCCCGGCGGGCTTGGCTTGTCCGGGGGACAAAAGCAGCGCCTGGGGCTGGCCCGCGCACTGTATGGGCTGCCGTCGCTGATCGTGCTCGATGAACCGAACTCCAATCTCGATGAAGCCGGAGAGTTGGCGCTGGTCCAGGCCATTCGTGCGCTCAAGGCGGCCGGGAGCACCGTGGTACTGATAACCCATCGACCCAATGTACTGGCGGTGGTCGATCACATCCTGGTGCTCAAGGACGGCACCGAGCAAGCCTTCGGTCCACGGGATCGGGTGCTCAAGGCATTGATAGCGGCGCCCAGGCCGGCAGCGGTAAAGGAGGCTGGCGAAGATGCATGA
This sequence comes from Pseudomonas sp. V98_8, assembly GCF_029967975.1. Classification (NCBI taxonomy): domain Bacteria; kingdom Pseudomonadati; phylum Pseudomonadota; class Gammaproteobacteria; order Pseudomonadales; family Pseudomonadaceae; genus Pseudomonas; species Pseudomonas sp. V98_8. Next base: position 131,360 of record NZ_JASCAE010000042.1, on the reverse strand, counting down.
TCTGACTCCGGGCACACAGGTGTACAGCGAGCAGCGACCGATCCTGCGCGCGAACCCGGCGCCGGCGGGTGCCAATACCGACGCGGGAAGCGTGGCGCGCTATGGCGTGGGTTTCCTGGTCCTGGCGCTTGGCGGTTTCCTGCTATGGGCCTGCCTGGCGCCGCTCGACCAGGGAGTCGTGGGCAGCGGCACGGTGGTCGTGGCAGGCGAACGCAAAGCGGTGCAGTCGTTGGTGGGTGGCGTTGTGGAAAAACTGCTGGTCAGCGATGGTGACCGCGTCAGCCAGGGACAGTTGCTGGTGCAGCTGAACACGGTGCAAGCGCGGTCACAACTGGACGTGACCCGGGGCAAGTTGCTCAACGCTCGCAGCGTCGAGGCGCGGTTGATTGCCGAGCGCCTGGGCACAACCGGCATCCAATGGCCCGCCGAACTGCTGGACCACGCTGAAGAGCCCCGGGTCAAGGCCGCCATGGCCTTGCAGAGCCAGCTGTTTGAGACCCGTCGCGCAGAATTGGGCAGTCGCTTGCAGATCATCGAACACGAAGCCGCGGCCTTGCAGCAGCAATTGCTTGGCTACGAAGGCGTCAAGCGTAACTACGACACGCAGATGCGCTTCCAGCAGCAGGAGCTCGAAGGCCTGCGTGAGCTGGCTCGCGAGGGCTATGTGGCACGCAACAAGCTGTTCGAGGCCGAGCGCAACGCCGCCCAGATGGCCGGGCAAATCGCTTCCGGGGTGGGCGATATCGGCCGGACACGCCAGGCGATCAATGAAAGTCGGCTCAAGGCCTTGCAGGCGCAGCAGGAATTTCGTCGCGATGCCGAAATCCAGCTCAGTGAAGTCTCGGCCGAGGCCTCAGGCTATGCCGATCAGATCCAGGCCTTTGAGTTCGAAGTCGACAACGGTGCGATCCGGGCACCGGTGTCCGGGCAGGTAATGGACGTGAGCATTCATACGGTCGGCGGCGTTGCGCAGGCCGGTCAAACCCTGATGCAGGTGGTGCCGCTGGATGCGCCGATGGCGATCACCGCGCGTTTCGAGCCGTTGATGGCCAATAAATTGCGTCCGGGGCTGCCGGTGCACGTGCATTTCACGGCGCTGCAACGGGTGGACACTCCGACGGTCACCGGCACGGTGACGACGGTGTCGGCCGACCAGTTGATCGATGAACAAACCCACCAGCCGTACTTTTCCGCCAAGGTGGAAATCCCCGCAGACACCGTAGTGTCGCTACAAACCGCCGGCCTGCTGGTGCGCCCGGGCATGCTGGCCGACGTCACGGTGGTCACGGGTGAGCGCACCTTGATGAACTACCTGATGAAGCCCTTGCGCGAACGCTTGCTCGCAGCCTTCAAAGAGGAATGAGCATGACCGTACGGTTCCGTTATAGCGCCCGCGTGTTGTTGAGTCTGTGTACCGGTTGGGGAGCGCTCAGTCCCGTCTGGGCGTCCCAGGAAGCACTGAGCCTGACCGCCGCGTACGATGCTTCGCGCGTCAACGACCCTACCGTGCAATCGGCCGCCCATGCCTTTGAGGCGTCGACCCATGAAGAGGCGATTGGCCGCGGTGGCCTCTATCCGCAAGTGTCGCTGACCTCGCGCTACGGCTACGGTGGTCGTACCGATGGCGGCGATGACAGCAGTTACGTCAACAGTAACGATTACCAGTCGAACAATGTCACCCTGGCGGCGCAGCAACCGCTGTACGACAAGGGGCGCTGGGCGGCGTATCAGGAGGGCAAGGCGCGTGGGCAATTGGGTACCCAATTGTTCGACGTTGCCGGCCAGACACTGTACGACCGGGTTGCCAAAGGATACTTCGACGTTGCCCGGGCCGAGAACGAGATCAAGTTGATCGCCCAGCAAAAGGCCGCCATCAACGGGTTGGTGACGCAGAGCAAAAAACTCTACCAGGGCGGGCAGGGCGCGATCACCGATGTTGATGAAGCCCAGGCCCGGCTCGACCTGGTCGACGCCCAGGAGGCCGAGGCCCAGGCTCGTCGGGTGGCGGCGTTGCGGGCATTGTCCGGTCGCGCCAGTGTCGCCATCGATGACATCCAGGCGATGGACGAAGCGCTGCCCGCTGGCACGCCGATTCCGCCGGAACGGGATCTGTCGTACTGGACGGACATTGCCCGTGAAGCCAACCCCGAGCTGGCAGCGCGGCTGGCGGCGGTGAACGTCGCCGAGGCACAGGCCGACAGCCAACGCGCCGGGCATTATCCGACCTTGTCGCTGACCAGCCAGCTCAGTCGCCGGGAAAACCGTCAGTATCAGGAGCAAGACCCGCGACAGGATGCCTATTACGTGGGGGTTCAACTGGATATCCCGTTGTATAGCGGCGGTGCGGTGCGTGCGTCGGTGGCCAAGGCCGAGGCCCAGGTGGCCGGCGCCCAGTCCGATTATGATGTACAGCGCCAACAATTGGCCGAGGATATCGAGGCCGACTACCTGGGGGTGGTGGCCGGATTTGCCAAGAGCAAGGCCATGCAGCGGGCGGTGGAGTCCAATCAGCGGGCGCTGATCTCCACTCAAAAAGGTTTCCAGGGTGGCGTGCGGTCCACGGTGGATATTCTCGATGCCCAGCAGCGGGTGTTCCAGGCACGACGGGATTTGCTCAATACCAAGCTAGACATGCTGCAAAGCTATGTAAGCCTGCACACCCACACCGGCCAGATGAACCGGGCAGTCCTGGAGCAGGTGCAAAACCTGTTCTGAGCAATGTTCTGTGCCTGTCCTCGATATGTTTGAACGCTGCAAATCTCTGTGGGAGCGGGCTTGCCCGCGAAGGCGGTGGTTCAGCTCGCATCCATGCTGGATGTGCCATCGCTTTCGCGAGCAGGCTCGCTCCCACATTTTGATCTGTGGCCGTCCTCGGATTTTGGGCACGGCAGATCACCTGTGGGAGCGAGCCTGCTCGCGAAAGCGGTGGGTCAGCTTGCATCCCTGTGGGATGTACCGCCGTCATCGCGGGCAAGCCCGCTCCCACCTTTTGATTGGTGGCCGAACTTGGATTTGTGGGCACGACAAACCACCTGTGGGAGCGGGCTTGCCCGCGAAAGCGGTGGGTCAGCTTGCATCCTTGTTGGATGTGCCGCCGTCATCGCGGGCAAGCCCGCTCCCACATTTTGATTTGTGGTTGTCTTTGGATTTGTGAGCACGACAAACCACCTGTGGGAGCGGGCTTGCCCGCGATGGCGGCGGGTCGGTCAGCATCCCTGCTGAATGTACCACCGCTTCGCGAGCGGGCTCGCGCCTACAGGTGTTGACTCAAGCGGTGAAGTCGCTGGCGTGCAGCTCCTTGACCCCCACCAGTGCGAACTCGAACTCCGGAGTGGCGTCGGCGTTGACGCTGCCGTAGAGAATGCCATCGGCAAAGCGCAGCTGGCCGGTGGCGTTGGCAGGGTCGAACGCGTTGCTGCCGATGAAGGTGAAGGCATCGACAGTGGCGGTCAACGGGTTGGCGTCCAGGCCGGTGAAATCCAGGTGATCGCCCTCAGTGGTCTTGAAGCCATTGATCACATCGCGCAAATCCCCAATACCCATGTCCGACAGCGAACCAAATGCGTAGGTGTCCGCACCCGTGCCACCGGTGAGCGTGTCGGTGCCTGCTCCGCCGATCAAGCGATCATCGCCGGAACCGCCCACCAACGTATCGTTGCCCGCACCGCCGTTGAGTACGTTCGCCGCGCTGTTGCCCGACAGACTGTCGGCATAGGCACTGCCCGTCAGGTTTTCGAAGAACTTCAGGGTGTCGAGCCCGGAACCCACGGTGTTTTGCTGCGCTGCCGTCGAGAGCGTGACGGTGACACCGGACAGGGCGCGTTCGAAAGACACGGTGTCATTACCCTCGCGCCCGTCCAGCACATTGTTGCCCGCTGCGGCGAACAGTGTGTTGTCCAACGCATTGCCCGTACCGTTGGCGGCGCCGGTGCTATCGATATACAGGTTTTCGACATTGGCACTGAGGGTGTAGGCCGCCAAACTGCTGTGCACGCTGTCGATCCCTCCTGGCACCGGATTGCCTTGGGTCTCGATCACGCTGTCGTCGACGTTGTCGACATAGTAGGTGTCGTTGCCGTCGCCGCCACTCATGCTGTCGGCCCCTGCGCCACCATTGAGCATGTTGGCGGCGGCATTGCCGGTGATGAAGTTACGCAGCTCATTACCGTTACCGTCGATCTCCGACACACCGGTAAGCACCAGATTTTCCAGATTGGCGCCCAAGGTCCAACTGACCGAGGCCTTTACCGTATCGATCTGCGCGGGTGAGGTGTTGGTCTCAACCACGCTGTCGGATGCGTTATCGACCACATAGATGTCATTGCCGTCGCCACCGGTCATGGTGTCGGCACCCAGGTCGCCATCCAGGGTGTCGTTGCCTGAGCTGCCCACCAGGGTATCGGCCTGGTCAGTACCGGAGATCATCCCGCCCTGGTTTTGAGCGTTGTCGAAAATCGCCTGAACACTATTGTTGTCGCTGGGGTTGCCCTGGAAGCCAAGGTCACCGGCGATGTAGTCGGCCAGGCGCTGGCCGACGATTTCCGCCGATTCCTCATGCAGGTGCCAGACGTCGTCGGGATACACCAGCGGATCGACTTCATAACGCAAAGGCAGGTCGGTGTAGTCCACCGCCAGCTTGACGTCGGCACGCTCGGTGGCGATTTGTTCCTGGACTGCGCGAACGTAGCCGACGCCCTCGACGATGGCGGCAATCTTCTCTGGCGCATAACCACGGGCGCGCGCCGCATCCTCCTGGTAGTGGCCGGTTTCCATCATGTACACGCTGAAACTGCCGAACTGGGTATGCAGGTAGTCAAACACCTTCAGGGTTGCGGCCTTGTAGGCCGCGGCTGCCGCGGTTTTGTCGGTGGCGCGGCCGATCTCCTGGGCGGCTTCTTCGCCCTGTCCCCAAATGATGCCCATGGTGACGTTATCGATCGATTGCAGTTCGCTGAGTTGGTCCCCCAGCAACGCGACGGCACGCAACAGCGCGGGTCCGGGTTGGTCGGTGTCGGTCAACCACCAGCACAACTTGAGCTCCTCTACGCCCAAGGTCGACAGGCCGTTGACCGTGCTGCCACCTACCGCGATGTCGATGCCGTTGCCATCGGCATCGGTAAACTGGCTGCGCACGTCATAAGGCGTGTAGCGGTCCAGGTCCTTGACCAGCATCGAGGTGCCGGACTGATCGTCGTCCTCGGTCATGCGCAACAGGCGCGCATTGGATTGACCGAGGGTGGGCAGGTAGAGGATGTCCTGTTGCGCGCGCTCGCCGAACACGAAGTCGCTGGCGGTCAGGGTGTTGAGGTAATTGCCATTGAGGGCAATCTCGAAGCGGTTGCCGTCGGCATCCGCTGCGGCGGACTTGACGTAGGTCTTGTCGCCAGCGGCGTTAAGGGTCATGTACAGCGTGCCATTGCTGCCGTCGCCGAGACCGAGAAAGCCAAGGCCCGACACATCGATCTTGTCGACGCCCACGGTGAAGTCATACAGGGTGTCGGTGGCGGTGATGCCGCCGGTGTCGTAGTCACGGTAGCTGTCGAGCACGTTGGTGTAGCGGAAGGTGTCGGCGCCATCGCCTCCGTACAGCGAGTCGCGCCCAGCGCCACCGTCAAGGATGTCCGCGCCGGTGCCGGCCTTGATGGTGTCATTGCCTCCCAGGCCAAGGATCAGGTCCGCGCCCGCCGTGCCGTTGAGGGTTTCGGCATTGTTGGTGCCGGCGATGGTAGTGGCCGGCGCATCGGCCACCGCCAGGGCGAAGCTGTCGCTGACCGAGGCGCCCGATGGATCGGTGGCCTTGACCAGGACGTTGTAATTGCCGGACGCCGTGCTCAGCGGCGTGCCGCTGAACGAAAGGCTGGTGGCGTTGAAACTCAGCCAGGCAGGCAGGGCGCTGCCGTCGGCCAGGGTCGCGGTATAGACCAATGCATCCTGGTTGGCGTCGGTGAAGCTGTCACGGGCCACCGTGTAACTGAATGGTGTGCTTTCGGTGGCGTTCTGGTCGAGCAGGGGAATGGCCACCACCGGCGCGACATTGCTCGAGGTGTTTTGGCCGGCGAAGACAAAATGACTCGCCGTCAGACTGCTCACCAGGTTGCCCGCCATCGACACTTCGAAGCGGTTGCCGTTGGCGTCGACGGTGAGGTCCTTGAGGTAAGTGCGGTTGGTCGACGCGCTGTAGGTCAGTTGCAGGGTGCCATTCAGACCGTTGCCCAGGGACGTGTAGCCAAGCGCCGCCACATCGATCTTGTCGGCGGTCACGTCGAAATCGAGGATCTGGTCGCTGACGCTGGCGGAACTGGTGCGGTAGCTGTCGAGTGACGAGGTGTAGCGGAACACATCGGCACCCGCGCCGCCGGTGAGCTTGTCCGCCCCCGCGCCACCCACCAGGATATCGTTGCCCGCGCCGCCATTGAGCGTGTCGTTGCCGGCGCCACCGAACAGTTGTTCATTGGCAGCGGTGCCGGTCAGGGTGTCATTGTTCGGCGTGCCGTTGATCTGCGTGGAAGAGGCCGGCACATCCTGCACCGCGAGGGTAAAGCTGTCGCTGACCGTGGCGTTGCTGCCATCCGTCGCGGTGACCTGGATAGAGTAAGTGCCCGATGCGGTATCGCTCGGTGTTCCGCTGAACGTACGCGTCGCTGCATCGAACGTCAGCCAGGCGGGCAGGGCGCTGCCATCGGCCAGTTTGGCGATGTAGCTTAGGCTGTCGTTATCCGGATCGGTGAAGCTGGTGGCCGGCACCACGTAGCTGAACGGGGTGCTTTCCGTGGCGTTCTGATCGAGCAGGGGGGTAGCCAGCACCGGCGCCTGGTTGGTCGTAGACGCCGTGGCGAAGACAAAGTTGGCGCTGGTCAGCTTGTCCAGGTAGTTGCCAGTGAGCGTCACTTCGAAACGGTTACCATCGGCGTCGGCGGCCAGCGACTTGATGTAGGTCTTGGTGCCGGTACTGTTGAGCGCCAGGTACACGGTGTTGTTCTTGCCATCGCCCAGGCCGGTAAAACCAATGGCCGAGAGGTCGATCTTGTCGGCGCTGATATCGAAATCGGTGATCACGTCGCTGAGGTTGGCGCCGCCGGTGTTGTAGTTGCGATAACTGTCCATGCGGCTGGAGAACACAAAAGTGTCCGCCCCGGCACCACCGGAAAGGCTGTCCATGCCGGCGCCGCCGTCAAGCTTGTCATCGCCCGCGCCACCAGCCAGGCTGTCGTTGCCTGCCAGGCCAAGCAAGGTGTCGGCCGAATCGCTGCCCGACAACGCGTCACTGGCGCTGGTGCCGGTGACCACGCGATTGAAGATGAAATTGCTGGCGGTCAGGGTGCTGGCGAGGTTGCCCGAGAGAATCAGCTCGAAGCGATTGCCGCTGGCGTCGGCGTCGTAGTCCTTGATGTAGGTACGGTCATTGCTGGCGCTGTAGCTGACCTGCAAGGTGCCGCCACGGCCATTGCCCAGGCCGGTGAAACCGAGGCCGGCGAGGTCGATCTTGTCCTGGGTAACGTCGAAGTCGGTGATCGTGTCATCGAAGCTTGCGGTGGCGTTGCGGTAACTGTCGGACTGCGCGGCGAAACGGAAGGTATCGGCGCCGGTACCGCCCGTGAGTTTGTCGATGCCCGCACCGCCCACCAGAATGTCGCTACCGGCGCCACCGTTGATGGTGTCGTTACCGGCTGCGCCGAAGAAGATCTCGCTGGCGGCGCTGCCCAGCAGGGTGTCGTTGCCAGCCGTGCCTTGCACAGTGGTCATCGGCACCGTGGCACTGGCGTAGCTGCCGTCGCCATAGACCAGCGTCGCGCCTTTGCTGGTGTGGCTGATGGTGTTGCCGACGATGGCGTTGCGATCGGTGCCGTTTTCATTGCGCTCTGCGACGCCGTAGGTCGACAGGTCGCTGCCGCTGATGATGTTGCCCTGGATCGTATTGTCACTGCCGTTGAAGTACTTGCCGGACACGCCCAGGGTGTCGTCGTAGGACTGGATGATGATTTCCGGAACGGGGTTGCCCAGGGAGTTGTTGTTGAGCGTGTTGTCGATGATCTCGACGTGGTTGCTGCCGTAGATGCGCACCCCGGCGCTGGCGTTGTCGTGGATATCGACGCCAGTGACCGTCACCTCGCTGGACAGCTTGATCAGCACCCCTTCGGCGCCGTTGCCGTACACCTCGCCACCGGTAATGGTGATATTGCTCGGGGAGGGGATGTCCTCGCTGCCGCGCTGCACCACGATGCCATTGCCGCCGTTGTCGTAGGCAATGTTATTGGTCAGGGTGAAGTCGTGGGTGCTGGTAACGACGTTGAAACCGTGGCGGTCGTTGTCGTAGGCGATGTTGTTTTCAAAGGTGCTGTCGCTCAGGAAGTCAGCGACGAAGCCGTCCAGGCCGTTGCCATGGGACACGCTATTCTTGATGACCATGTTGACGGTCTGCTCGTGGGGGTCGAAACCGTACCCGGAGCAATCCTTGATCTCGACGCTGTCGAGGGTGACGTTGGAATCGTAGCCTTCTTCGCCGGGAATGTAGCCGTTGAACCAACCGTCGACCTTGCCCGTGGTGTTGTCGCGGTTGCCGTCGATGGTGAGATTACTGACCCCGAAATCGTGGGTTTCCTCACCATAGGCGGAGCGGATAACACCCGTGATCTTGGTGTCGGAGCCGTCGGCCACCTTGACGTTGGTGACGCCCATGCCGTCGCCGTACAGGTAGACGTTGCTCTTGAGCATCAGGCAACCGTCTGAGGGTTCCGTCCCTGCGGAAACGATGTAGGTTCCGGCTGGCATATACACCTGACCGCCACCTGCAGCAGCTGCCGCATCAATGGCACTCTGTATCGCCGCTGTGTCGTTGGTACTTCCATCGCCTTTCGCGCCAAAATTTTGTACGTTGAATATCATTAACTTATCTCCGTAACAGGCTAAACCGCAGCGCACGCCAATATTCCATCGACGATCAGCTTGTTAGGACTCGGAGGAACGCGAAAGTTATGACCGCATATCGGAAGTACGGGAAAAGCACGAATATAAATGATCAGTGGTCGGAACGGCCTTTGCTGGAAAGGCCGTTCTCTTGACGTTGCCGGGGGGCGGCAAACCCCCTATTTGCAGTTGCCTGCCTTTCGATATCCCGCCGCCTGAGCTTCAGATTCTGACGTGAAGGAGACCTGATTTTTCGCGGACACCTGAGCATAGCCAGGGCATCCGATGGAGAGGTGGTATACTTGGCTATTTCGGTTGCCAATGATCAAGCCTGCGCCGGTCGCGCTGGCCAAGGTTGGCTGGGCTGCTGTTCGCGGAGGATTAACAGGAATGGCGCTTACCACCCCATCACCCACTGCCTTGTATCCTTGCGACCATCGACGCTCCCCCGTTACGAATGGATTGGAGTGCCCCATGATCGCTGCAATGCGTCGATCCCGCTCTATTTCCCAGGACGATACCGGGTACTGCTTGTCCCAAGCCATCAGTAGCTGTTGCTGCTGACGTGACATGCTCAGTTTGTATCTGTCGAACATGTAAAAGGTTGTTCGGGCAACCAGCCCTTTGACCTCGTCACGCGGTTCCGCAGCCTGTTGGTCGAAATCCACCCGCGTCTTGCATTGCCCATACTGGGGCGCTATCCCGGCGGCCATGCCGTAGTTGAAATTACTCCGGTCGCCGTTCACCTCTCCAACCGATGGGTACAGGTTGAACAGGTCTGCTTCCATTGCCCGAAACACCGGATCATCGTCCACACAGTGCTCGCGCCCGCCGTTCTTCCAGCATTGGCGTTGGTTACCGAACGTCCAGGCGGGAACGATGTGTTCCCACTCAGTCCGTTGCGCACGATTCTCTTGTTTCCTGGCCTTCAGGCCGCATGACTCGGCGTCGATACGACCACCCGACTTACCCACCCACGTCCATTTGCAACCGCAATACAGCTCGCCCATGGAGCTGTTCGCCTGGTCGAGGTAGATCTTCTGCTTTGCGATGACCTTGGCTTCGGAGAAGGTCGATGGAGGACTGGAAAAGGCGGGGGTAATGATCGAGAGCGACAGCGCTACGATGGCAAGCAGTTTTTTCATTGGACAGCTTAAGCGATTGAAAGGAAACGCATTATACGCACGACTCGATGGCGAGGGATGGAGAAGGAGAAGACCCCACTGAGGGGAAGGCAGAGGCGCCCAGCCAACGCTGGGCGCCATTTGACTCAGCCGGTATGGTGACTCTTGGCAAGGCGGTACACGGATGTGTTGATCCCTTCGAAGCGCGCCTTCAGCTGCAGCGCCAGATACAGCGAATAGTGCCGTGATTGATGCAGGTTGCCGCCGTGGAACCAGAGGTTTTCCTGCTGGGTTGGCTTCCACATGTTCCGCAGTTCGCCCTCGTAGGGGCCAGGATCATTCGTGGTTCCGGAACCCAAGCCCCAGCAACGACCGACCTTGTCAGCGACTTCCTGGGAAATCAGCTTCGCCGCCCAACCATTCATTGAACCATAGCCCGTGGCGTAGACGATCAGATCGGCCGGTAGCCGGCTGCCATCGTTGAGCACGACGGCATCCGCTTCGATGCGTTCGACACCCAGGCCAGGCGCGCTCTTGAGCTTGATCGTGCCGTTGGCGATCAGTTCAGAGGCGCCGACGTCGATGTAGTAACCAGAACCACGGCGTACGTACTTCATGAAAAGACCGGACTCGTCGTCGCCGAAATCGAGCATGAAGCCGGCCTTGGCCAAGCGCTCGTAGAAGTCCTTGTCACGCTCCTTGATCGCATCAAAGATGGGTTGATGAAAGCTTGGCATGACCTTGTACGGGATCGAGGCGAACAGCATGTCAGCCTTGTCCGTGGTCAAACCCGATTCCACGGCGTCTTCGGAGTAGAGCCCGCCGAAGACGAGGTCCATCAAACTGTCGGAACGCACGATGTGGGTGCTGGAGCGCTGCACCATGGTCACCTCGGCGCCGTTCTCCACCAGGTCGGCGCAGATGTCGTGAGCCGAATTGTTCGCACCGATGACCACCGCGCGCTTGCCGCGCCAGGCGTCTCCGCCGGGATGGCGGCTGGAATGATGCTGCTGGCCATTGAAAGCCTCGGCACCCGGATAACTGGGCACATTGGGTACGCCAGACATGCCGGTGGCGAGGATCAACTGGGTCGGCTGCAAAGTCAGACGCTCGCCATCGCGCTGCACTTCAACCTTCCAGGTGCCACTTTGTTCGTCAAAGCTGGCGCTCACGCATTCTGTGCGCGGCCAATAATTGAGCTCCATGACTTTGGTGTACATTTCCAGCCAGTCGCCAATCTGGTCTTTGGGGGTGAAGACCGGCCAGTGATCGGGGAAGGGCAAGTAGGGCATATGGTCGTACCAGACAGGGTCGTGCAAACACAGCGACTTGTAGCGACCGCGCCACTGATCGCCAGGCCGTTCGGCCTTGTCGACGATCAGGGTTGGCACGCCCATTCGCTTGAGCCGTGCTGCGAGCCCCAGCCCGCCTTGGCCGCCGCCCACGATCAGGCAGTACGGTTGGGTGGTGATGCCGAGCGCGGCTTCTTCATCACGACGGCGCTCCAGCCAGTTGCGTTTGTCGGCATGGGCGTGACCATGACTGGCCCCCATTGGGCGACGGCGGCCGCTGGGTTCTTCATAACCCTTGAGCTCACGCATGGTCGTCAGCAGCGTCCAGCACAAGCCTTCCTTCAGGCGCACGTAGCCTTTACCTCGCGCCGCGTCGGTTTCCAGGCTGATCCAGCCTTCGAGCACACCGTTGCTCAGCGTTGCCTCACCTTCCAGCTTCCATCGCCCGGGACGAGTCTGCTCGAGGCGCGTTTCGAGCATATCCCGGATGGCAGGCTTGCCTTCCAAGGTCACCAGGTTCCAGCTGAAAAGTAGCAGGTCCCGCCAGTGACACTCCTCGGCAAACAATTGCAAAGCGCCATCCACATCACGTTGGGCGAGACACTCGCCGAGGTTTTCGACCCAAGCCGCGAGCTGGGCAGTTGGCGTTTGCAGGGGTGTTTCGACAGCGATGTTCATGGAGCCTCTCCCGATCTTGTTGTTTTGGTAACGAGTTGACCTGGAGCAAGGGCCGGGCCATGTTCACGAAACCCTTGTTGCAGAGCGGCTGGTGCAGTATTTCCCAGCTCTTGATCAGGATTCATGTCACGAATTCGGGAATGGCGGATGACAGAGTGTCACGCGGCGCAAAAAACGCTCGTTGCAGTCTTTTCATATAAGCTGCGAATAGACCCGTGTCCTGACCGTAGCGGAGTACAAGAACAATGAAGCCGGCTTTGATCAACGCCCATGCACAACAAGTGCTGCAAGCTGTGCAGGGCACTGTCGCCAGCCACAGTCCCGTTGCTGACCTGGCCATCACGCGATCCTGGCGCCGATGCCTGGATCAGTATCAGCTCGATCCCGCCAGCCGCCGCGCACCTAATGTGGTTGAACAAGCACGCTTGCAGGATCACCGTGCGCCCCTGGAACACATCATTGCCGTGGCGCACTGGCAGATGAACAGTTTGCACCAACAGCTTGGGCGGGACGGCCACGTTGTACTGCTCACCGATGCTCGCGGCGTGGCGATCGACAGTGTGTTCAATGAATCGGAACGCGCCGATGCCCAGCGCTCCGGGCTGTGGCTCGGCTCGGTGTGGAGTGAAGATTGTGAAGGCACCAACGGTGTCGGCACCTGCCTGGTCGAGCGCCAACATGTGACCATCCGTCGAGATGAGCATTTCCGTGGCAAACACGTCGGCCTGACCTGTTCGGCCAGCCCGATATTCGATGCCAGTGGAGAATTGCTTGCCGTGCTCAACCTCTCTTCTGCAAGGGATGACCACAGTCTTCAGCAACACTTCCAGGCCATGGCATTGACCAACCTGTCAGCCAAGTTGATCGAGAACTGTTTTTTCCTGGGGCATGATCCGCAGCGATACTTGCTGCGTTTCCATCCTGAGGCCGGCTTCGTTGGGCTGCTGGGTGAAGGGCTGCTCAGTTTCGACGAGGGCGCCCGTATCTGTTCCATCAACCACGCGGCGCTGGACCTGCTGGGCCTCAGCCGTGATCAAGTGATCGGGCAATCTCTGACGATGCTGCTGGAAACACCTATCGATCAGGTGATGAGTCAAGCCAGCGCCCAGCCGAGTGTCTGTTGGCCAATGCGGCTGGTGGACGGGCGCCTGCTCTACGGGCAGTTGCGAGAACCCCTGCGCCAGGTGCCTTTGGTCACTCCGGCTATCCCCAAGATCAACGATGTGCGCGTGTGCCTGGAAGACCCGCGCCTGCAACGCGGCTTTGCTCGCGCATTGCGTGTTTTGGAACGTGACGTTCCGGTGTTCCTGCAGGGCGAAACCGGTACTGGCAAAGAAGCCTTTGCGGCGGCGCTGCATCGCGCCAGCGCCAGGGCGAGCCAGCCGTTTGTGGCGATCAATTGCGCGGCCATTCCAGAAACGCTGATCGAGAGCGAACTGTTCGGCTATCGCGGCGGCAGCTTCACCGGTGCACGCAAGGACGGGATGATCGGTAAGCTGGAACAGGCCCATGGCGGCATTCTATTTCTCGATGAGATCGCCGATATGCCACTGGCGTTACAGACTCGCCTGCTGCGGGTGCTGGAGGAGCGTGAAGTTGTGCCGCTAGGCAGCTCGACGGCGCGTCCCCTCGACGTACGCCTTATCAGTGCCAGCCACCAGGATCTGCAGACCTGTGTGGCCGAAGGGCGCTTTCGCGAAGATCTGTTTTATCGCATCGCCGGATTCGCCGTGCAGCTGCCGCCGTTGCGCGAACGATCAGATAAAGGCAGTGTGCTCGACCTGCTGCTGCGCGAAGAGACCAAAGGTGCAAGGATTCGGCTGGAGGCAGGCGTCAGGGATCGCTTGCTGAAACAGCCGTGGCCGGGCAATGTCCGGCAGCTGCGTACGTGTTTGCGCACACTGGTAGCGTTGGCGTTGGACGGGCGTGTCACCCTGGACGACTTGGCGGAGTTGCTGCCGGAACCGCCAGTGACCGCCGCGCTGGCTGAAAATCCGCTTGGGGTATCCGAACGGCAGACGCTGCTGACGTTGATTGAGGCAGAACACTGGCATATCGCCCATGTTGCCGCACGCCTGGGGATTAGCCGCAATACGCTCTATCGCAAACTGCGTCAGCACGGTATTTCCCGACCCGGTTGAACCGGGCGCGCTCATGCTGTTCAGAACACCTTGATCGGTACGTTGACGATAAGCCTGAACTCATCAAGGTTGCCTTCCAGTTGATACTCGCTGGCACGGTGCGTGGAGTAACTGGTGATCAGGTTGATGTTCTTGAAGGTGCCGGATTGCACGGTATAGCTGGCATTGACGCCCACTTCATAATGGCTTTCACCCCGTTGCTTGAGTACCGAGTTGTAGATGCCGTTTGGCCCACCGTTGTAATGACTGCCGTCGATGTCCATGCCCTTGATGTACCAGAGCGTGGTCTTGAGACCAGGCAGGCCATAAGCGACCCAATCGTTGTTGTAGAACACTCCGATCGAGCGCTCATTGGGGCCGTTGAAGAAGGACATCATGGTATTGGGCAGGTTGATGGCATTGGATTCGTAGGGATAGTCGAAATATTCGTCGCCCTTGATTTGCTGCAGGCCGATCTTCAGCGAGTGGTTGCGCCATTGGGGCGTGATACCAAGGCCGTAGGCCTGCTGGTCGATATTGCCGCCGATTTCGCGACCACTCGACCGGGTGTTATACGCATCCAGTTGCACATCGACGTTAACCGGTCCCCAGTGGGTTTTCATGCCGAGGCCCACGTACTCGCGATCCCAGATATCGTCGAAGCGAGAGACATAGGCGCTGCTGCGCCAGCCAGCGCTCGACACATAGTCGGCCCCGGCGTAAGCGTTAAAGTCACTGGTGACCAGCGGCGAACCGTAAGTGGGAGTCAAGTCCTGACTTCCAGCTCCCGTACGCGGCGAACCCTTGTCGAAATAGCCAGACTTGATCGTCAAGCCTTCGATGTCACGGCTTTCCAGGGACACTCCATCGAACGATGACGGCAATGTACGGGTGTCGGTGTAGGACATCATCGGTGTCCTGACTTGTTGCCTGCCCACCTTGAGCAGTGTATTGGCAACTTTGAACTTCAGCGCCGCGATACCGAGCTTGCTCCAGTCATCGACCACATCGCCGTCCTTGTCCACCAACATTCGATTGCTGCCGCCTGCCGCCGCTGTCCGGCTGCGTTCCAGCGCCACCGCCGAGAAGGTTGAAAGATCCAGCCCAAACTTTACCGGCCCTTCAGTAAAACCGGAGACGAAGTCGAGTCTGAAACCTTCCAGCCAGGCGGTCCGGTCGCGCAGCTTGCGCACGCCGTCGGGGGTCGGCAATTTGAAATAAGTGGCTTTATGGCCGACTTCGTGTGAATACCAGTGTCGGGTATTAAGTGTCAGTGAACTGTCTTCCAGAAACCCTTGTTCCCGGGCATTGACCTGAGAAGTAGAAACGGCGGCCGCCAGCGAGCCAGCGGTGAAAAGCGCCAAATTACCTTTGCGATACATAGACTTCGCCTGTTGTTGTTTTTAGGGCAGATAAGAAGAAAGTCGCCGAGTAATCGTTATGAAGTTGTTGCGCGGGCAGGGCGTGGCCCGACTTGTCCAGCAGGCCGCAAGCGGCTTGCTGGTGATCGTTCGGATATTGGGTTGTTGGTTTAGCGGTTCGAGTCATCAGGCATCGATGAAGACGCCATCCGAGCCTGCGGCATCAGTCGAGAAAAT
This sequence comes from Pseudomonas sp. V98_8, assembly GCF_029967975.1. Lineage (NCBI taxonomy): Bacteria > Pseudomonadati > Pseudomonadota > Gammaproteobacteria > Pseudomonadales > Pseudomonadaceae > Pseudomonas > Pseudomonas sp. V98_8. The sequence goes on along the minus strand of NZ_JASCAE010000042.1, from coordinate 115,644 downwards.
CCTTCACAAGTTTCAGCCAGCAGTCAGAGCCGATGCGAATCAGCTGGTCATTGAAGTCGTAGTGGGGGTTATGCACTGAGCAGCCATGAAACTCGCCTTCGCCGTTACCCAGGAAGAAGTAGCAGCCGGGAACCTCGGTCAGCATCCAGGCGAAATCTTCTGTTGCCATGATCTTCGCCGCGTGTGGCAACAAGTGGCCGGGCTTGAACAGTGGCGCCAGGCTTTGGCGAAGCATCTGCGTTTGCGTCACGCTATTGACGAGCGCTGGCGCCAGTTGCGTGGTTTCAAGTTCGACTTTGACGCCGAACGTTAATTCATGACCTTGGGCGATTTGCGCCAGGCGCTGATTGATTTTGCCTTCGGTCTGCGCAGTGTCGGTACGCACGCTGATCAGCATCGATGCCGTGTCGGGAATGATGTTGTAGACACTGCCAGCTTCGACCATGCCGATGCTGATCACGGCGTGTTCATCGACGCAGAGATTGCGCGACTTCACTGTCTGGATCGCGTTGATCATGCTGGCCAGCACCGGTATCGGATCGACGGCGCGCTCGGGCATTGCGCCATGGCCGCCGCGACCTTTGATCAACACGCGCACGCATTCCGAAGAGGCCATGGTCGGACCTTCCTGGGCCACAGCGGTGCCCACCGGTATTCCCGGCAAGTTGTGCAAGGCAAAGATCGCGTCACAAGGAAAACGGGTGAAAAGGCCGTCGTCCATCATGGCCTTGGCTCCACCCAGACCTTCTTCGTCAGGTTGAAAAATCAGGTTAAGCGTGCCATTGAAGTCCGACGACTGAGAGATTCGCCACGCGGCTGCCAACAGGATGGCAGTGTGGCCGTCGTGGCCGCAGGCGTGCATGCGGCCCTCGATCTGGCTGGCATGGGCGAAGCGGTTTTTCTCCTGCATTGGCAGGGCATCCATGTCGGCACGCAAGCCCAAGCGGCGAGTGCCGTTGCCTCGGCGCAGTACGCCGACCACGCCATGCCCGCCGATACCCCGATGTACTTCGTAGCCCCAGCTTTCCAGCTTGCTGGCCACCAACTCGGCGGTCAGCGGGGTATGCGCACCCAGTTCCGGGTTTTGGTGGATGTCCCGGCGCAATTGGATAAAAGCGTCCAGGTCCAGTTCGGCAAGGGGCCGGGTTTGGTTTATTGCATTCATCAGGTCACTCCCGACCAGGGTTTTCGGGGAATACCGCCAGGCACGCCAGACTGAGGGCGCCGCCGGCGAGCAGGTACAGGGCCGGTGCCTGGGGGGTATCCAGGGCCGACGTAAGCCATGTGGCGATCAAAGGGGAAAAACCACCGAACAACGTGACGCCGAAGCTGTAGCTGACGGCGGTGCCCAGGGCCCGACGATTTTTTGGAAAGGCTTCCATGATCAGGGCGAAGAAGGCACCCGAACCGATACAGCCAGGCAGTACCAGAATCGCTATGACGAACATCGCCACGAACAAATCGGTGCTCAAACTGAGCACATGGAACGCTGGCCACGCCAGCAACACGGGCAAGGTGATGGTCCAGGCCAGCAGTTTCTTGCGCAGGCCGTGGCGATCGGCAAAACGTCCTGCCAGAGGCGTAATGACTGCCAGGCAGGCACTTGCCACGCAGGCGATAGCCAAGGCACTGCGTTGCGGGTAACCCAGGGTGACCGTCAGGTAGGCGGGCATATAGAAAATGAACAGGTAGATGCCGATGGTGGCGCTGGCCATCAGCCCGATCGCCAGCAGGGTGTGACGCAGATCGATGTGATCGCGCAGTCGACCGGCGCGCTTGGCCGGTTCGGCTTCATGGGTTTCCGGCAGGCAGCGACGGATGTACCAGCCTAGCGGTCCGATGAGCAGCCCCAGCACAAAGGGGATGCGCCAGCCCCAGCTTTCAAGGTCTTCTGCGCTCAACGCGTTGTTGAGCAATAAACCCAGACCTGCGCCTACCATGGCCGCGTAGCCCTGGCTGGCCGCTTGCCAACTCACATTGCGACAGCGATTTGCGGTAGCGCTGGACTCCATCAGATACACCGATGCGGTGCCGATTTCTCCGCCAGCGGAAAAGCCCTGGGTGAGGCGACCCGCCACCAGCATCAAGGTGCCGAACAAACCTATGTCCTGGTAGGAAGGCGCGAAGGCAATCATCGCTGTGCCGAAGGTCATCAAGCTGATGGTGAGGCTCAAGGCGGCCTTGCGACCACGGCGGTCGGCAAAGCGGCCAATCACGAGTGCGCCCACCGGTCGCATGAGAAAACCCACGCCAAAGGTGGCCAGCGACATCAGTAGCGATGCCATGGCCGACTGTGCGGGGAAGAAGTTCTTGGCGATCACCACGGCAAAGAAGCTGTAGATCGTGAAGTCATACATTTCCAGGGCATTGCCTAGGGCGCAGGCGACGGTGGCTTTCCTGGAACCGATCACGGAGGGCGTTGCGGCGCAAGGGAGGGGAGACGCTTGCAGAGTTGTCATCGATTGATCCTGTGACAGTTTTGTTGTGGCCTGAATATCCGGCAAACATTGTCACTGCGCACTTGCGCTTTTTTTCGATGATTAACCGTTGGTTATGATGCCGGGACGCGGCGATGGAGGACCGCGCCAGCAAGGTTCGATTTCGCCCGATTATCGATCAAACGCACTGTTTGACGACAACGAGGCAGGCGTCGTGGCAAGCCACCACAAGAAAAGGGTACAGGGTTTGCCCCAATATGCCGGACGTCAGGGTGGTCGGCCCCAACGAAACAGGGACAGACTTAACCGTTAGGCATATCGTTGCGTTTTTCTTAAGCTTCTCGAATCGACCGCGCGCTAGCGTGAAGCACCCATTGGCTGATTCTGCGAGAGCACGCTGCGAATCGCGTAGTAGAGGTCTCGAGCCGTAGTGGTCAGGGCGTGTCGGTCAATGCAAACCAGGTAGATGGGATACTCGGGGATGCTTTCTTCGATCATGACCTGCATCAGGTCTTCAATGAGCCCCTTGGGCAGCGTGTTCTCCATTCCCGCTTCACTGAGCGTCATGAACCCATCCGCATGGTGCAATAGATCAAGGGCCAACAGGACCGATGAACACTCGGTTATCCGCTGTGGGGCAGGTATCTCGTTGTCTTCAAACATCTGGTAGAACTGAGACGAGTGATCGTCGATCGCATCGAGGCTGATCCAGTTCGCAAACTGCAACTGGCGCAGCGAGTGGGAGTGGCGAAGTGGATTGTTTTTTCGACACACCACCAGACCCCGCATGCGGCTCAGCGCTTCCCAATCCAGGTTGAGCCTTTGTGTATGCTGCTGCGAAGTGATGGCGAAATCCAGGGTGCCGTCCCGCAGTCGCTGCAGCATCTGGTTGGGACGAAGGTCCACCAGGCGGATGCGAACACGCGGATTTTTCGTCTGGAACCCGGCGATGCATTCTCCCAGTCCTTTGAGCACGGATGTCAGGGACGTGACACCGATGGTGACTTCACCGACCTGCATATCCCTGATGTTTTCAGCCTCCAGTTGTAGCCGTCGCATGCTCTCGACAGTCAACTGTGCATGGCGAATGATGCGACGGCCTTCGTCGGTGAGCGACATCCCCCTGTGGGAGCGTTGCAGCAGGGCCAGGCCCAGCTCGCTTTCAAGGTCCTTGATCGATCGGCTGATGGCTGGCTGGGTGACATGCAGAATCTGCGAGGCCTCACTGATGCTTCCGGTCTGGTGGATGGCTACCAGTGCCTTGATTTGATGGAGTTTCACGTACTGACAGGTCCTTGCGGTGCGATGAAGATTCAATCGCTTGCATAGTGTCATGCCTGTCACAGCTGCAACAATGCGATGGCAATCTGAAGAACCCCGGAATCAGCGCTGCTGGCGGACGCTTGTGACTGCAAGCCCCATGAGCCAAAAAGCCAGGCATCGTTTCTCTCGCGATATCACCCTTTGCACAAAGCGGATAGCGATAAGCGCAAAGCGGATATTGCCACTCTCACAGTCTCAATACCTTCCACTTGCTTCCTGCGTAACGGTGCTTTACATGGCGCGCAACAATGCTGCCGCCACGCCTTGCCTCGTTCATAACAACAATAAGAGCACACTGATCCTGAGCTGCACCTGGACGTTGCTGTGAGTGACCTGGAGACAAGTATGGATAATAAAATTCTGGCGCGATTGGCCCTGGTTGCAGCTGGCGGCGCGGTGCTGCTGCTCGCTGCCGGCAATGGCCTGCACCTGATATATGCCGGCATCATCGACCTGTTGCTGGTGGCAGCGGCGTTCCTTTATCACCGTCAGCCAGTGCGGGTGGTTGAAGTGCTCGTACAGCGGGAGCCGGAACCGATGATTTGCAGCGAGCCGGTCCCGCTCGTGTCGTTGCCAGTGGTCGAGCCTGCTTGGCCGGGGGCTCAAGTAAAGGTGGCACTTGAACACCTGACGCGAGTGGTGCTGCAAACTGAAGAAGACATGCGCTTTGCCAACCAGTTGGCGCGTGGCGCGGGCGAGCGGGTACAGGCCAGTGCGGTGAGCATGCAGTCTTCGGCTGCGGTGCTTGGGGACCTGGATCAGTATCTGCAGCGCCTGGATCAGGTGTTCGATGAGTTGGGCAGCCAGTCGGTGCGCATTGGTGCGATTGTCGGCAGCATCCAGGACATCGCCCGGCAGACCAACCTGTTGGCACTCAATGCCGCGATCGAGGCCGCACGGGCCGGTGATCATGGCCGCGGTTTCGCAGTGGTGGCGGACGAGGTCCGTAATCTGTCGCGCCAGGCAGCGGACTCCAGTGCGCAAATCCGGCAGATTGCCACAGGCCTGGAAAAGTCGGCCCAAGATGCCCGTCAGGGGCTTGAACAGCTTACCGATTCAACGCGCCTGGGCCTGGACAAGGCCGAGGTCGCCTTGCAATCGATGGGGGAGTTACGCAGTGGTGCGGTGGCCAGGCTGGAAGTGGTCGAGCGCATCATGCAGCGTTTGGCCAGCTTGCACGAGCTGGCGCTGCAGGCAACCCGGATAGCGGCCTGAACAGGCTGACTATTCTTCCCCGTTCGACCCAGGGCGACAACGTCGACATGACGTTCAATTTCAGCCTGCGTCCGGCTGCCCGCAAACAAGCAACCCAACGCAGCCACGTTGCCGGACAAGCTTGAAGCCGTCCGGCACATGGCTGCGTGGCCACGCAAACTCGAGCCGTTATCGAATCAACGGCACGCCACTGAGCGTTTGCAAGTCCTCAAAGCTGATATCGGCAACGATCTCCCGCACCTTCAAGCCTTGGGCAGTCACGTCCAGAATAGCCAGGTCGGTATAAATACGAGTCACGCAGCCAATGCCGGTCAGCGGGTAGGTGCATTGCGGCACCAATTTGCTTTCGCCAGTCTTGGTCAGGTGATCCATCATGACGAACACCTGGCGTGCGCCTGTCGCGAGGTCCATCGCGCCGCCCACTGCGGGAATGGAACCTTCGGCGCCGGTGTGCCAGTTGGCAAGGTCGCCGCTGACCGAAACCTGGAAGGCGCCCAGCACGGCAATATCGATGTGCCCACCGCGCATCATCGAGAACGAATCGGCGTGGTGGAAATAGGCACCACCGGGTAGCAGCGTCACATGCTGCTTGCCCGCGTTGATCAGGTCATCGTCTTCCTCGCCCGGTGCAGGACTCGGGCCCATGCCCAGCACACCGTTTTCACTGTGCAGGAACACTTCCTTGTCACCCAGGTAGTTGGCCACCAGCGTGGGCACGCCAATGCCCAGGTTCACGTAAGAGCCTTCGAGAATATCGTCGGCCACACGTTGGGCCATTTCGCTACGCGATAGTTTTTTCATGACAGTCATGGCGGGCCTCAGTTGACGTTGGCATTCGAGATAGGGGCGAGCGGCACTGCTACCACGCGCTGAACGAAGATCCCCGGGGTGACAATGTGTTCGGGGTCCAGCTCTCCCAACTCGACGATCCGGTTGACCTGGGCGATTGTCGTTTTCGCTGCCATCGCCATGATCGGTCCAAAATTTCGCGCGGCTTTGCGATAGGTGAGGTTGCCCCAGCGATCGCCCTTTTCGGCCTTGATCAAGGCGACATCAGCGTGCAACGGCATTTCCAGTACATAGTTACGACCGTCGATTACCCGGGTTTCCTTGCCTTCGGCCAGCAACGTGCCATATCCGGTAGGCGAATAAAACGCACCGATTCCAGAGCCTGCCGCACGAATACGTTCGGCCAGATTGCCCTGCGGCACTACTTCAAGCTGCACCTTTCCCGCCAGGTAGAGTTCGTCGAATACATAGGAATCGGATTGGCGCGGAAACGAACAGATGACCTTGGCAACGCGCCCGGCCTTGAGCAAGGCGGCCAGGCCGATTTCACCATTGCCGGCATTGTTGCTGATGATGGTCAGATCGCGAGCGCCCGAGGCGATGACGCCATCCACCAGCTGCGACGGCATCCCGGCCGTGCCGAAGCCACCCACCATGATGACCGAACCATCGGCAATACCGTCCAGTGCAGCAGCGACGGATTCAAATGTTTTATTGATCAAGGCTTACTCCTGTTTTCAAGTTGGCCGAACAGAATGCTCTGACGCCAAACCGCATGAATTCATGGTTACTGCAACGATGTGCATAGGGTGCCAAACAATGGGCGCAGGCGGGTGTCCTGGCAGGAGATGTCGTGCGATTAGCGAACGAAACCGTAACCCGAAGGCTTCGCTTAGAACTTTGAGCTGTGCAGCGGTGTCCAGACCCTTACATCTACCGCGCCGATGGCCCGAATCACCTATTCGCCATATCCACGGTTTGAGTGGACTGCCCACTCTCAACTCGCTGGCCAGTGCTGGCGTTGCACATTGAATAAGGCTGTAGCGCGAGGGGGGGCTGGCTTGGAATACATCGATCTTGTGCAATGGCCCGCTATGGTGGTCACGGTGATCTCGGCCTGGTTCGTCGGTTCCCAACGACCACGCCGACGGATGATCGCTTTTTGGGGGTTCATCGCAAGCAATGCGTTGTGGGTTGTCTGGGGCCTTCACTCGCACGCTTATGCGTTGATCGTACTTGAGTGTGTTCTTCTAGGGATGAACGCCCGGGGTTTCAGAAAGAATCTCAAGGGTTCGAGGGTATCCCGGGATCCTGATGCTACGGGGCTCTAGAGTTCTTTTTGAACCCACGGAGATTCATCAGGAACAGGCAAATCTGTAACACGATAAGGGCATGAGCTTGCGCATAAATGCCCCAAATCACCCATAGCACGTTACTCAAGCTGAACAATACGAACCCGGTCATTCGCCTTCCAGGGCGCTGTGATCCGATCAGCCACGCCGCAAGTACCGTGACGAACATCGCCGGCCATTGAACCCAATCAAGATTGTCCAAATGCTCCACCTTCATGGCGAAGGTACTGATCGCGGTTGCGAACAGCTCGGCCTGAGTAAGCTAGGGCGTAAAGCCCTAGCAAATACCAGGATGTCACTTTTTCTTTTTCGTGGACTTTTCTGCTTTCTCTGATTTCTTGGCCTTTTCTGGCTTGCTATCAGCTTTTTTTGCAGATTTCTTTGGTTCGGCATCTTTTTTCTTGTCTTTCTTTTCGGAAGACTTCGAAAGAGCCGAGGCCGCAGCTGATTTCTTCGCCGGTGATGCCTTTTTGTCTTTCAAATCCTTGCTTGCTTTCGAAGCGTCACCTTTGCTTTTCTTCTCGTCTTTAGCCACGTCGATCACCTCTCGGAGTATGCCGTTATTGGCACATTGCCTGTGCAATTCATCACAAGCTGATCATTAGGCGGGCACGTCCCAAAGCGGTTCAAATTAATTTAATACTGAGGGTTCGGCCTTGGCGGTGGCTCCTGCCACGCGCCTATGTTTTCGTTACCCCAGGCACATCCATGTTTATCTTGCGCCATGCGGCTTCGGAGAAGCTGTAGGCCGAAAAGGCGATCAATCCCAAAGCCATCACCATCAGAATCAAACCGCCAACAGGCAGGTTCTGAAGGGCATCGAGCGCTTCCTTCATGCCGGGTGGATCCGTGGCTTGATAACGGGAGCCGCTGATCGCCAGCAGCAGGGCGATCTCAATAAACACCACGCCGCGAGCCATGAGTCCGAAACGAGCCACCGGACGGACGTATCGCATCACGTCCTCATCAGCCTCAAGATACTTCTCGAACGACGCTTTCCATCCTTTGATGATGTGAGCAATTCCTACGCCTAATGGAACGAGCGCCACGAGGTAGACGACCACGTTTGAGTGATCCCAGGACAAAAGATGCGCCAGTAGATCCTTCGTCTCCCCAGCTCCGGCATTACCTGAGCTTCTGACGCCGCTAATGAGCAGCCCTAAGGCAAAAAACGCAAGAGCACCATTGAGTAAACCGCCCGCCAACAAACCCGCACGAATCACCAATCCCTTTAGTTTCGTACCGTGATGATCGACGTCGCGAATGGCTTGCAGCACTCGCCACCCTGCGAAGGCCAGCAGACCCGCCACCACTAGCCCAACCAGGACATATCCGAATGGCTGGCTCAACAACGCTTCAAGGCTCTTGTGGCTGTCCTTCGGTTTTGTTGAATCTTGAGCCGCCAGCAGCGCGAAGATACCAATGATCAGATACAGAACGCCGCGAGCGGCATATCCGCCCCGAGCGAGGACGACAAGGGTGTGTTGAGCGGACATTCGGTTATTTCCGTGGACGTGTACAAGAGCAGACCTATCGCTTCGGCAAGGGTTCGATAAAGGTCGAGTTCTTCAATCACTCAGAATGGACACTCTGTAGTGGGCAACTAATCCCGGACACGGCGTTCAGTTCTTTCTCGGCCTTAGCTGGGGCCAGTCCGTTGTTGAATGGGTGCGGTCTAATCCCACTGCGATGTTTCACATAAAGGGGCAACTGTGTGACGAAACACTTCCAAGTCGGTGCTTTTGTCGCCACGCAGACGTAGATGAAGTGTTGCCGATCAGCTACCGAAGTATTTGAAAATTGGCCGTTGACTTGCCATCGGCACCCGGTTAATTTCCGAGCATGACTTTCACCGTATTGCGCTGCCAGCCAAGCATTATTACCGCCATTCCTCATTTGGCGGGCTAGCTCACGACTGCAGCACCCAACCCGCCCTGGAGGCGGGTTTTCATTTTCTGTCTCGGGGCTCTGATCAATGTCAGGAGACGATCATGCCCAGTACGCTCGCCCAACACACCCTACTTGAGCAGTACGTCAAAAAGATCCTCGCCGCGCCGGTTTACGAACTGGCCGTGCATACGCCCCTGCAGCCGGCACCTGCATTATCCTTGGCCTTGGGTAACCAGATCCTGCTCAAGCGCGAAGATCTTCAACCGACCTTTTCCTTCAAGATCCGAGGGGCCTACAACAAACTGGTCAACTTGAGCGCGGCGCAAAAGAACCGTGGAGTGATCACCGCTTCCGCGGGCAATCATGCCCAGGGGGTGGCATTGGCCGCACGGCAACTTGGCATCGACGCCATGATTGTCATGCCCACCACGACGCCAGCGTTGAAGGTGTCAGGTGTCCGTAGTCGTGGCGCCCAGGCACTGCTGCACGGCGAAAGCTTTCCGTTTGCCTTGTCTCATGCACTAGAACTGGCAAGCCAAACCGGCAAAACGTTTGTTTCGCCTTTCGATGATCCGGATGTGATTGCCGGGCAGGGCACGGTCGCCATGGAAATACTGCGTCAGCATCAAGGAGGGCTGGATGCCATCTTTGTTCCGGTGGGCGGTGGCGGTTTGATCGCCGGCATCGCGGCTTACGTTAAATACTTGCGGCCAGAGGTGCGCATCATTGGCGTCGAGTCGCAACATTCAGCCTGTTTGGATGCAGCCCTCCAGGCCGATGAACGAGTGGTGCTGCCAAGTGTGGGTACCTTTGCCGATGGCGTGGCGGTCGCGCAGATCGGCGCCCACGGCTTTGAGGTGTGCAGGTTTTGCGTCGATGAGGTACTGACTGTCAGTAACGACGAGCTTTGCATCGCGATGAAGAATATCTACGACGATACACGCTCTATCACTGAGCCTTCTGGCGCCCTGGCCGTTGCTGGCATCAAGAAATACGTTGCGCGAACGGGTGTGCGGGATCAGACGCTGATTGCCATCGACTCCGGTGCCAATATCAATTTCGACGCTTTACGCCATGTGGCCGAACGCGCTGCATTGAGTGAGGCATCAGCGTAATGCCGGATTCCAGGGCGGGTTAATCCGGCCATGGGTCATTGCTCCCACTGTTCCAGGAGGATGGAGACGAATTTTTCCGCTGCCGGGGAGAGGGAGGCGCCCCGTCGGTAAACCAGTCCCAACGAACGGTTCACAACAGGCTCGGTCAAAGGGATGCTCACCAACGTTGGATGATCCACTGCAGGCATCGCCAGGCTCGGCATTGCCGAAACGCCTAATCCAGCTTCTACCAGACCCAGCGATGTAGACAGGTGTTGCACCTCATAAAACCACTGCGGACGCCAGCTCAAGCCCGACAGAGCGTGGTCGAGCAACATTCGGTTGCCGCTCAGGCGACCGACCCCGATCAGGCGGTAATTGCTGAGTTCAGACCAGGTGACGGAGCTTCGTTTGGCCAACTCATGATCGCGTCGACATGCCAGGACAAAAGGCTCGTTGACCAACGGCACGAATTCTATGTCCGGGTGCTGGCCGCTCATCATGTTGATGCCAAAGTCGGCTTCGCCGCGCAGGACAGCCTCCAGTCCTTCGTTCGCACTCAGGTCAAGCAAGCGAATGCGAATTTGTGGATAGCGCTCGTTGTAGAGGCGGATGACCGATGGCAGAAAGTAGAAGGCAGCGGTGGGGATGCAGGCCAGGGTTACCCGGCCGCTCTGGCGCTCCGCCAGCTCCCGGATGTTGAGTATCGAGTCGTCGAAGTCATCCAGTAAGCGTCGTGCCTTGGGCAGGAAGTCTCGCCCGACACTGGTGAGGCTTACCCGTCTTGTCGTGCGATCGAGGAGCGCTGTTCCCAATCCTTCTTCTAGCTTTTTCATCCTGCGACTCAACGCCGGTTGAGAGAGATGCAACGCATCGGCTGCTTCGTGGAAACTGCCAAGTTCTGCGATCTTCACGAAAGATCGGATGTCATTAAGCTCATAATTCACTTTTTTATCCCCTCAGAGGAGCGTTGTTCAGCCCAGTCATCCTAGATTTATCATTCGTCAAACGCAATAATCAGGCTGATATTTGCATTGGAAACAATTTTGAAAGCCTGCGACTCTTGCTCACAAGACATCAATAACCCCCATTGATCAACAAGAGTCAGTATTCATGCAACGAATTCCCTGTGTGCTAATGCGCGGTGGTACTTCCAAGGGCCCAGTGTTTCTCGCCTGGGATTTACCTGTTGCGATCGCAGAGCGTGATGAACTGCTGCTGAACCTTATGGGTTCTGGACATGAGCTGGAAATTGACGGTATCGGTGGCGGCAGCCCACAAACCAGCAAGGTGGCGATCGTCAGCCCGTCGCTGCATCCTGAGGCAGATGTCGACTATTTGTTCGTTCAGGTCATGGTGTCCCAACGTCGAGTCGACACCGCGCCCAATTGCGGCAACATGCTCTGCGCCGTTGGCCCGTTCGCCATCGAGCAAGGGCTGGTCAAAGCCTGCAAAGACCTGACCCGTGTGCGTATTCGCAACCTCAATACCGGGACTTTTGTGAACGCCGAGGTTCAGACCCCCGGTGGCACGGTCAGCTATGAAGGCGACACCGCCATCGATGGTGTGCCGGGTACCGCCGCGCCTGTGCAACTGACGTTCCTGGATGCTGCGGGCAGCAAGACCGGTAAACTTTTCCCGACGGGGCGAACGCAGGATTTTATCGACGGTATCGCAGTGACCTGCATCGACATGGCAATGCCGATGATGATCGTCGAAGCCGGCCAACTGGGTAAACGGGGTGATGAAAGTCCTGCTGAGCTGGATGCCGACAAAGAGTTCTTGCGTCGCCTGGAGTCCTTGCGACTGCAAGCCGGCCTGGCAATGGGCCTGGGTGATGTCAGCGATAAAGTGATTCCCAAGCCCGTGCTGGTATCTCCGGCCAAGGCTGGCGGCACAATCCAGGTGCGCTACTTCATGCCCCACAACTGCCACCGGGCCTTGGCGATCACCGGTTCCATCGGCCTGGCCACTGCTTGCGTCACGCCAGGCAGTGTGGTCGCGCAATTGCTTGGCGGGGTTAGCGAGCCGCGCTTGAAGCACGTACGCATTGAACATCCAAGTGGTGGAATAGATGTCGTTTTGTCCTACACCGGCGATCAGGGTGAGACCATTCGCGCCTCGGTGGTACGTACAGCGCGCCGGCTGTTCTCCGGTTTTGTCTACGCCGCGGCTTCCCAACGACTCGCCGGATAATTCCCCCTAGTCATTGCCGTTTTTGCATCAGCACAATTCTAAAAATGGGTGATGCCATGAAAATTGTAAAATCGCTCTACTTCCAGATCCTCCTCGCCGTGTTGTTGGGCGTGCTCGTCGGACATTTTTGGTCGCAACAGGCCATTGCCTTGAAACCGCTGGGTGATGCCTTCATCAAGCTGATCAAGATGATGATCGCTCCGGTGGTGTTCTGCACCATCGTCACCGGCATCGCCGGCATGAGCGACAAACGCTCCCTCGGCCGCCTGTTGAGCAAGACCATGCTGCTGTTCCTGGCGCTGACCGTGATCAGTTTGATCATCGGCCTGGTGTCGGTCTACCTGTTCAAGCCCGGTGTGGGCATGAACATTGACCCCACCCAGTTGAGCACCAAGGGCCTGTCGCAGTACACCGATTCTGCCGCGAAGCTGGGAGTGGTCGAGTTTTTCATGCACATCATCCCTGATACGTTCATCGGGGCTTTCAATAAAGGTGAAGTACTGCCGGTGTTGTTCATCGCAGTGCTTAGCGGTTTTGCACTCTCGGCCATCGGCGAGCGTGGCAAGCCGGTACTGGATGTACTGGAGTCTGCCTCGCACATGGTGTTCAAGATCTTCTCCTACCTGATGCGCTTCGCTCCGATCGGTGCCTTCGGCGCCCTGGCGTTCACCGTAGGCCAGTACGGTATTACATCGCTGGGCTCGTTAGCCAAGTTGATCATGACGTTGTACATCGCCTGTGCGTTCTTCGTCTTTGTGGTGCTGGGGAGCATTTGCCGAGCCAATGGTTTCAGCCTCTGGAAGTTGCTGCGTTACTTCCGTGAAGAATTCCTGGTGGTGTTGGGGACGTCTTCCACTGAGCCTGTGATGCCGCGGATGCTGGAAAAGCTGCAAGCCCTGGGTTGCAAGAAAGGTGTGGTGGGGTTGGTGCTGCCAACAGGTTACTCGTTCAACCTCGACGGTACGGCGATCTACCTCTCGCTGGCAGCAGTGTTCATTGCCCAAGCCTGCAACATCGAACTGGGCCTGACCCAGACCGTGACCATGCTGGCGATCATGCTCTTGTCCTCCAAGGGGGCAGCGGGTGTCACCGGCGCCGGTTTTGTCGCGCTGGCTTCGACACTCACCGTGATCCATGACATTCCCCTGGCCGGCCTCGCCCTGCTGATCGGTATCGACCGATTCATGTCGGAAGCCCGGGCATTGACCAGTCTGGCAAGCAACGCGGTGGCTACCGTGGTGATGTCCATCTCGGAGAACGCCTGCGATCGCGAGACCCTGATGCGCACCCTGGACGGCACACCTTTGCCCGCGGTAACCCCTACCCAAGTCCAGAAGCCGGACTGGGACGGCCTGAAGGTCACGGAACACGTCTGACCGGTCACGGCTGAATCGAGCTCCCTTAAATACCTCAATGAACACCCCCCGCCAGGTTACGTTGATCGTGCCATCTGGCGGGCGCGGGGTCGTGCGTCTGTGCGTCGGCCACGCTACTCATAAGAACAAGAGAACTTACCTATGCTCGCATTGCTTGGCTTGGCCATGGTGGTGGTCTTCACCGTCCTGATAATGACCAAACGGTTGTCGCCGATTGTCGCCCTGACAGTGGTGCCGATTGTGTTTGCCGTCATTGGCGGTTTTGGGGGCACTACCGGCAAGATGATGCTCGACGGCTTGAAAATGGTCGCACCTTCGGCCGCGCTCCTGCTGTTCGCGATCTTGTTTTTTGGCTTGATGATCGACGCCGGCCTGTTTGACCCGCTGATTCGCAAGATCCTCAAACGCGTCAACGGCGACCCGATGAAAATCGCGGTCGGCACAGCGTTGCTGTCGCTGCTGGTGGCCCTGGATGGTGATGGCACCACCACCTACATGATTACCTGTGCGGCAATGCTTCCCCTGTACAAACGTATCGGGATGAATCCAATGATCCTGGCGACCATTGCCATGCTTTCTCTGAGCATCATGAGTGGCATGACCCCTTGGGGAGGGCCCGCGACCCGAGCGATCGCGGCGCTGGGCCTGGATGCCGGCGCCTACTTCGTGCCGTTGCTGCCGACCATGATCGGCGGTGCAATGTGGGTGGTCTTCACCGCCTTCCTGCTGGGGCGTGCCGAGCGCAAGCGTATCGGTAATATCCAACTGGAAAGCGGCGGCGGTGATTGCTACATCAAGGCGATTCTTGAAGACACTCCGCACAAGCGCCCGAAGCTGGCCTACGTCAACCTGCTGTTGGTGATCGTGGTGATGGTCGCGCTGGTGATGGGGATCATGCATTCCGCAATCCTGTTCCTGATCGGGTTCGTACTGGCGCTGATGATCAACTATCCGCAACTGGATATTCAGAAGGAACGCATCCTTGCCCATTCGGGCAACGCGATGACAGTCGTACTCCTGGTGTTTGCCGCCGGTATCTTTGCCGGGATTTTTTCGGGCACCAAGATGGTGGACTCGCTGGCGCAAACCCTGGTTGACTGGATTCCACCGTCTTGGGGGCATCTGTTCCCACTGGTCGTGGCGATTACCAGCATGCCGCTGACCTTCGTCCTGTCCAACGATGCTTACTACTTCGGTGTGGTGCCCATCCTGGCGAATGCCGCCGCGGCGTATGGCATTGATCCGGTGGAGATCGCCCGCGCATCGATTCTCGGCCAGCCAGTACACCTGATGAGTCCGTTGGTGGCTTCAACCCTGTTGCTGGTGGGCATGGTTGATCGCGATATCGGCGACTTCCAGAAAGCCACCGTCAAATGGGCGGTGCTCACTTCCCTGGTGATTACCGCGCTAGCGCTGTTGACCGGGGCGATCAGTCTGTTTACCTGATTCCCCCAACTCCATTGCATTTTCCTGACGCGCCTCGCCAGTGAGGCGCGCGCTGTCCTGCACTCCAAAAAAACAACAATGAGTAGCTTGTCATGACCACTTTGCACACCCAACGGGCGCTGTTTCCACTTCTTTGTCTGTTGCCGCTGGCCAGTGCCAGTGCGCAAGGATTTATCGATGACAGCAAGCTCAAGCTGCAACTGCGCAATGTCTATTTCAATGAAAACTTCCGCGACGAGCATGGTTTGAGTGCCAAATCGGCAAGGACGGCCAAGAGCGAGCGAACCGAGTGGGCCCAGGGATTCCTGTTGGATTACCAGTCAGGGTTTACCCCCGGCACCATCGGGTTTGGTGTGGATGCCATTGGCCTGCTCGGGGTCAAGCTTGACTCCGGCCGGGGCCGCAGCGGCACTGGCTTGTTGCCCGTCCATGATGACGGACGTGCGGCTGACGAGTTTTCAAGCCTGGGCATGACCGCCAAGGCCCAACTGGCCAAGACCACGGCCAAATACGGCACCTTGTTACCCAAGACTCCGGTGCTGATCTACAACGATGCGCGACTATTGCCGCAAACGTTCCAGGGCACACAGATCAGTAGCGGCGACATCGACAACCTCACCCTCACCGGGGGCTACCTGGATCGATTCAAACAGCGTGACTCCACCGACAGCATGCCGATTGTGCCCGACGGTTATGGCGGTGATAAATCAGGCGACTTCAGCTACGCAGGGGCCGAATACAAGCTGGGGAAAACCATTCGCTTGAGTTACTTCTACGGCGAGCTGGAAAATTTCTACCGTCAGAATTTTGCGGGTATCCAGCACGATCTTCCGTTGGGCGGCGGCGTGCTGACCAGTGATTTGCGCTACTTCAACAGTGTTGATACCGGTTCTGCCTACAGCGGCAAGATCGACAACAACATGCTGAGCGGGCAACTGTCCTACGCCATCTCCGGCCATACCTTCGGTGGCGGATACCAGACCCTGAGTGGTGATGCTGGTTTGCCCTTTATCAGTGGCGCTACGGTTTACTCGTTCAGCAACGCCGGGATAGGCAAGTTCGTCGAGGAAGATGAAAAAACCTGGATGCTCAATTACGGCTATAACTTTGCTGCCGTTGGTGTGCCGGGCCTGACGTTCTCCACCCGCTATTTGAGCGGCAACGACGGTAAATCCAACACCACGGTAAAAGAGTGGGAGCGTGATGCCGAACTGGCTTACGTCGTACAGCAAGGCACCTTCAAAGGCCTGGGTGTGCGGTTGCGTAACTACGTTTACCGCTCGGATTATTCCCGTGGCCGAGACAGCAACCGGGTCTACTTTACCTACGACATCGTTCTTTGGTGATCCCCTGATCGCGGCCTCGCGCCCCCGTAATGTTGTTTGCTCTGGTTTTAGGTTTGGGCACCGAGGAGCAGGGCTCTGCAAAGGATAGGTCGGTTGTTGGCCTGCATTGAGACGAAAACCAGTCAATGCAGGCCAGGGCGCGATATTTATTCAGCGCGAAGCCCTGAATTACGCCGAAACCCCCGTTTGATCAAGCGTTGACTGGCACAGCTTTTTGCCTGCGATACAAGATCGTCGTCGCTGTGAACCCACACAGCGCAGCAAACATCAGCCAGTAGGCGGGCGACGCCTTGTCACCTGTTGCCTGCACCAGGATTGTTGAAATGGCGGGCGTAAAACCGCCAAACACAGCCGTTGCCAAACTGAATGCCAGCGAAAATCCTACGACTCGTACATTCTGTGGCATAACCTCGGTCAAAGCCGCAACCATCGCGCCGTTGTAAATGCCAAAGAAGAAAGAGAAGTACAGCAGCACGGCGAGCAGTCGTTCGAAGCTTGCCGCCGCGGCCAGCCAATGCATGGCGGGATAGGCGGTGAAGATGCACAGCAAGCTGACCGCCAGCAACAAGGGGCGGCGTCCAATGCGATCAGAGATCGTACCGCCGATGGGCAGCCAGATGAAGTTGCTCAGGCCGACGAAGAGCGTGACCACCAGACTGTCGCTGGTGCTCAGGTTCAGTACAGACCGACCGAAAGTCGGGGTGTAGACGGTAATGAGGTAAAACGTGGTGGTGGTCATCGACGCTAACAGACCGCCAGCCAGTACCGTGCGCCAGTTGTCGCGCATCGAGCGAAAGACTTCACTGGCACTTGGGTGATGGCTGCGCGCTTTGAAAGCATCGGTTTCCTGTAGCGAGCGGCGAATGATGAAGATGAACGGGATAATCAGGCAACCAATGAAAAATGGGATACGCCAGCCCCATGCTGCAACGTCGGCAGCGTCCATGGACGCGTTAATCGCATAACCCAATGAAGCCGCAAGAATGATTGCCACTTGTTGGCTGGCCGACTGCCAACTGGTAAAGAAACCCCGGCGTCCGGGCGTGGCGATTTCAGCCAGGTACACGGAAACACCCCCCATTTCCGCACCCGCGGAGAATCCCTGCAACAATCGCCCGAGCAACACCAATATCGGCGCTGCGATGCCTATGCTGGCGTAGCCGGGCACCAACGCGATCAATACCGTTCCGGCAGCCATGATCGACAGTGTCACGATCAATCCCTTGCGCCGTCCCACCTTGTCGATGTACGCCCCCAGCACGATAGCGCCCAACGGACGCATCAGGAACCCCGAGCCGAATACGGCGAAGGTCATCATCAGCGAAGCGAACTCGCTGGTGGCGGGGAAGAATGTCTGCGAGATGTAGGTCGCGTAGAACCCGAACAGAAAGAAGTCGAACTGTTCGAGAAAATTGCCGCTGGTGACCCGCAGGATGGCGCCCAGTTTCGACCCCTTGGATCGGGTGTCTTGAGTTGTTGTTTTCATCATGGCTACCGTGGTGATCAATATTGTTTTTGGAATGGATGACTCAACGATCAGTCGCTTCCAGCGTTGATCGGGTTCGGTTGGCGTTTTTCGATTGAGTATTTGAGCAGCGCGGCGCTGCGGAAGATGCCATGGGCGAATTTGCTGTAGGGCATGGTCAGGAAAAACGCCATGACCAGGCCGAGATGGATCGCCAGCAACAGGCCCAGGGCAGTGGTATCGCGAAACGCGAGAAGTGCGAGGCCGCTGGCGCTTACTAGAAACAGCAGCGCGATAAAGCCGCGATCCATGGGTTTCTGATTTTTGTCGCCGTGCTCGGGGTGGCGACGCAGGTTCAGCCACAACAGGCCTGCGGGGCCGATCAGCAGGCCGAGCCCGCCGGTGATACCCAGCATTACCGGCAAGCTCAAGACAGGGTAGGGCGCCGACCAGTCCAACAGGAAATGGTAGAGCGTGGCGACACCCGTGGCGGCGAAGCACAGCATGAAGCCGTAGAAGGTGAAGTGGTGGAAGCGCCGCCGCCACTGGGTGAATTGATCATCGGCGTTATTGCAGCCCTCGCCATGACCCCCGTCCAGGTATTTGAGTCGGGCGACGTTGGCCGTGGCTTCCAGCGCAGCGGCTGTCTTTTCCTGGTGGGGTGCATCCGCCGGTGAAACGTTGCGCCAGAAGCGCCGCACGCCAATCGTCAAAGCCAGTACCGCGAAACCGAAGACCGCACCGAACATCAGTGCCAGGGTGTTATGCGGGAAGATCCCATAGAAATTCCCCCCGGGCATTGCGGTAAACAGATTGCCCATGGCCAACAACGTGAGGCAGAGAAACAGCGCGAGCCCTGCACCGGATGCCAGCGCCAAAGTCAGTCCGTTGCGCCGGTACAACTTGCCCATCACCTGTGGCCAGGCGTACTCGGCGTAAGTGTCGAGGCGGACCTTGGCCATGGCCTTGGGCACATTGATTTCGAACTCGTGAGGGGCAGCATACTGACAGGCATGCAGGCACGCACCGCAGTTATGGCACAGGTTCGCCAGGTAATGGATATCCGCCTGAGAAAACTCCAGACGCCTTGTCATGGCCGGGAATACAGCGCAGAAGCCCTCGCAATAACGACAGGCATTGCAAACGGTCATTTGTCGCTGGACTTCGCTTTCTTCAAGGTTGAGTACCGGTATCAATTGACCCGGTGCCTGGGGATCAAACAGCTGCATGTTGGGGCTCCGTGGATGAAGAGGTAAGGAAGCCGGCCGCAGCCGCGGCTTGCACACCGGCGATGCGACCGAATGCGGTACCGATGGCCATGCCGATGCCGGCGGTATAGCCCTTGCCCAATACGTTGCCCGCCATCATTTCTCCTGCGACAAACAGGTTGGGGCTAGGCTTGCCGTTGAAGTGAACGGCGGCGGTTTCGTCGGTAGCGAGACCTAAATAGGTGAATGTCACGCCGGGCTTGAGTGGGTAGGCGCAGAACGGTGGCTTTACCAGCGGGCGGGCCCAATGGGTTTTGGCGGGCGCCAAACCCTCGGTGTGGCAATCGTCCAGTGCGGTGTGGTCGAACGTGCCGACGCGGCAGGCCGCGTTGTATTGCTCGATGGTTTTGACGAATTGGGTAACGGGAAGCTTCAACTGGCGGGCCAGATCTTCCAACGAGTTGGCTTTAGTGCCCGGAAACACAGGCGGCATGAACCGGCCGAGGGCTTGTTGGTCGATGATCGAGTAGGCCTGTTGACCGGGTTGACCCGCGACCAGGCGCCCCCAGATCGCATACCGCTTGGGCCAGAAGTCTTCGCCCTCGTCATAGAAGCGTTCACCGTCGCGATTAACCACCACGCCCAGCGATACGCAATCGATACGGGTACAGATACCTCCGTCATACAGGGGGGCGCGGGCGTCGATGGCCACCATGTGCGCTTGCGTCGGGTCACCAATGAAATCGGCACCGAGGGCCTGCATGCGCCGAAGCAGTACGCCGGTATTGAAACGCGTCCCGCGAATCAGAAAGTTGTCTGAAGGCCATTCTCCACGCTCGTTTTGACCCCAGGCTTCACGGAGCCATTCGCGGTTGGATTCGAATCCGCCAGCGGCCAGAACGCAGGTCTTGGCCTGGATACGCTCGGCGGGAAAGCGCTGACCATCGACCTCACGTTCACCGATGTACGCCGCGACGAACTCCCCACCCTTCAACTCAATGTCAGTGACTTGTGCGTTGTAGCGGATCTTGACGCCCAGCTGCTCGGCGCTGCGGAAGTAGGCATTAACCAACGCTTTGCCGCCGCCCATGAAAAACGCATTGGTGCGCGCAACATGTAGGGCACCAGACAACGACGGCTGAAAATGCACACCATGGGAGCGCATCCAGTCACGGCAGTTTGACGAGGCGCGGATGACAATACGAGCAAGCTTTTCGTTGGTAATCCCACCGGTGACTTTCAGCAGATCCTGCCAATATTCTTCTTCGGGATAGGCATCGACCAGTACATCTTGCGGCGCGTCGTGCATGCAGCGCAGGTTTCGGGTGTGTTGCGAGTTGCCGCCGCGCCAGATCTTCGGTGCGCCTTCCAGCAGCATCACGCTAGCGCCGGCCTCTCGCGCCATCAATGCTGCACACAAGGCGGCATTGCCGCCGCCAATTACTAATACGTCGATCATCATCACTCCTCAATCGCAAGGAGGCATGAACGAAGTGCTCCTCGCGAGTGGGGAGAAGGTAGAGCTGTCAGCTTATTGTCGAAAGGCGCGAAATGAGTTGGGGTGTTTAGTTTTCGTAAAGGCTTTTCCGGTTGGCGCTCATCGTAAAGCCGGGGCAGGGGGCATGGAGATCATGGCGCGACGTCTTCGATCCACGAAGCGCCCGGCCACTGATGATCAATCACCAACTGTCGCGCGACATCAGTGATGACCACCCGCGCCGCCAGAGCAGCGGGAGACAGCTCATCATCAGGCAGTGTCGCCAGCAGGTTTCGTCGACCCACGTGAGCATCGGAAATTTCCACCACTGAAAGTCCCGACTCACCCTTGAGCGCCGCTGCCGCACCGGGCTGGATGGTGGCGGCATGACCTGCGCGAACGGCGTTCATCAATACGGCAAGACCATCCACTTCCATGATGATGTTGGGCGCCAATCCCGAACGTTCAAACGCAACCATCAGCGTAGAACGCAAACCGTGTTGCACACTCGGCATCACCAGTGGAAGTTGACCCAGATCCGCGAGTTGCACGCTGGTTCCCTGGGGTGCGTGGAGCAGGTGAGGTGAGCTGATGACAAATAGTTTCTCGTCGAGCAGCGGTGTCACGCTCCAGCGCTTACCCCCTTCGAGTTGGAACAGAATGGCCAGGTCGATCTGGCGAGCATTGAGTTGCGTGGCCAAATGCCCGGACAGCATCTCGACCAGGTGCAATTGAATATCCGGGTAGCGCTCTCGCATCGCGTTGATCAATGGCAGGGCGAGAACCGTGGCAGTCGTGGGCGCCATTCCGACGGTGACATACCCACTCATTCGCCCACGGTGAGCCGCCATGATCGCATTGTCGGCCTGCCGCAAACACAGCTGGGCATGGTGCAGGAACGCCATACCGGAGCTGGTTGGTGTGACGCCAGTGGTGGTGCGATTAAGGAGGCGGGTTGACAGTTCACTTTCAAGTTTCGCGATCTGTTGGCTAAGGGCTGATACGCCCACGTCCAGTTCAAGCGCTGCGCGTCCCAGGCTGCCGTGTTCGAGGATTTTTACGAAATAACGCAGTTGTCTTAATTCCAAGCGTTGCTGCTCCAGGTCAATTTGTTGTTGGAATGCCTACGTCTGAAGACTACCTATGGCAGCATTCCGGGCAGTAGTGCACTTCCTCCCGGCCGTGAGCCCACTTCTTCCTCCATGTGAAGGGAACGCCGCATGCCAGGCATGCTTTGACAGGCGTTCACTCTTTTTCAGAATGACTCACCTTCATCTAGTTTCGCGAGCAAAAATTGGCCACGTTGCCATAGCGCCTGCTGCCTGGATTCAGGCATGCGATCAAGGTTCTTATAAATCATGCTCATGCGCTGATTGCCACGCAGAAGGTCACCGTGACGCATCAGGAAATGCCAGTAGAGCGAGTTGAAAGGGCAAGCGTCGTGCGTCATACTTTCACTGACTTTGTAAGCGCAGTTACGGCAGTAGTCAGACATTCGCTTTATATATTGGCCACTGGCGCAATAAGGCTTGGAGCCCACGTAACCGCCATCGGCGTGCATGACCATCCCCAACGTATTCGGCAGTTCGACCCAGTCGAACGCGTCCATGTATATCGCCAGGTACCAGTCGCAAATCTGGCTCGGCACGATGCCGGCCAGCAGCGCAAAGTTGCCGGTCACCATCAGGCGCTGGATATGATGGGCATAGGCGTGTTTCAAACTTTGACCGATCGCCTGGCTCATGCAGTTCATCTTCGTAGCGCCTGTCCAATAGAACTCCGGAAGCGGCCTGCTGTTGCCAAACAGATTGCCGCCGGCGTACTCGGGCATTTTCAGCCAGTAGACGCCTCGCACGTATTCACGCCAGCCGATGAGTTGGCGGATAAAGCCTTCGGCAGCGTTCAGCGGAATTCTGTGCGCCCAGTAAGCAGCTTCCACGTCATTGCACAATTCACGCAGATCCAGCAGGCCAATATTGAGTGCAGCGCTGATCCGCGCGTGGAACAGGAAGGGCTCATCACTGGCCATCGCATCTTGGTAGTCGCCGAAGGCTGCCAGGCCCCAATCGAGGAAATAGTCCCACAACGCCTGGGCATCGGCGTGGGTTACCGGGTAGTCAAAGGTGTCGAGGACGCCATAGTGGTTGGAGAAATTCTTTACGACCAGCGCCAGCACTTCCTGGGTAATCGCATCTGCCGAAAAGCGCACGGGCGAGGGGGGGCTCACGCCTTTGGGTAATGCCTTGCGGTTTTCGGCATCAAAGTTCCAGGAGCCGCCGACCGGGCTGCCGTCGCCATTGAGCAACAGGCCACTCTTGCGCCGCATCTCTCGGTAGAAGAACTCCATGCGCAGTTGTTTTTTATCTTTGGCCCAGGACGAAAATTCGGCGCGGCTGCAGAGAAAACGGCTATCGCTATGCCATTGGATCGCTAAGCCGCAGTCCTTGAGCGACTGCTCCAAGCGCCAGTCACCACACTCAGTCAGGTGCAGTTCCTCTGCGTGCAGCAGCGTCTGCCAGCGGCGCAATTCGCCCGGCACCGTTCCGCTATTGTGTGGGTCATCAAGGGTGACGTACTGCACGCGGATGCCACGCTGCTTCAACGCTTCGGCAAAATGGCGCATGGCGCTGAAGATCAGGGTGATTTTTTGCGGGTGATGGGGCACATGGCTGGCTTCCTCCATTACCTCCACCAGCAAAACCGTATCCTGCTCCGCATCCAGCCCTTTCAATGAGGCCAGGTCGAAGGACAATTGGTCGCCCAAGACCAGGTATAGTCGGTGAGTCTTGTTCATTTGACAGGATCCAGCGTAAGTGTGACTTACCAAGGCGCAGCCAGGGAGAAAGGAATGCGCAACGGCTCGATGGGACCCTCACGTGAGCCGCACATCTCGTCATGGACACACTGCTGCACAAGCACGCATGGAAATGGCGGGACAAGCTGCATTAACTCACGCAGGTGATTGATGGAGCGAAGGTGCATAGGCTTCGCTACATCGTCCAGTAACGTTAACTGGCCGTGATCCAGCCTGACTCGCGCCAGATAAAAACCGCCCTCCAGCGACAGCAACTCCAACTCGCGCACTTCGCCATTCGTGGCCCGTTCGGTCAACGCTTGCAGATTCAAGGTTCACTCCCTGCCTACCAAGGTAGGCGTTCTCCGTTATAAGCAAAGAAATTGCCGCTGTCCGCGGGCCCCAAGCGGTCAATCAGCGATAACAATTCATGGGCAGCGATATTTGCCGGCCTGGCTGCAGAGGCGCCACGAAAGGGTTGTGACAGGATGGAAATGACGGTGCCGGGATGTAGACTCAACAAGCGGGCATGAGGACGCGTTCTTGCCAGTTCGATGGCAGCGGTTTTAATCAGCATGTTCAACGCCGCCTTGGAGGCGCGATATGCATACCAGCCGCCCAAACGGTTATCGCCGATACTACCCACCTTGGCGGAGAGCACAGCCATCGCGCCACGAGGGTCAAGCAAGGGCAGAAAGTGACGCAAAACCAGCGCAGGCCCGAGTGCGTTGACTTGGAATACTGCCAGTAACGCATCCGCTTCAATTGCGGAGTAACTCTTTTCTGGCTTGATTTCATCACGATGGAGCAGACCCGCAGCATGCACAATCAACTGGTACGGGGCTTCTTGAGATACTGCGGCAGCCGCCCTGGCGATACTTTCGGGCTTTTCAAGATCCAATCCTGGAACACTGTTGCGTCCCAGCTCACGAACAACCGAGCATTTTGGATCTTCGTTGAGCAACTCACAAAACGCCGAGCCGAGCGCTCCATTGGCGCCTATCACCAAGGCACGGTAGCCCTCGCCAAGGGAGTTCATCCTCAAGGAACTGTTCATTTAGCCTCTGCGCAGACAGACATGATTTTTTGGCGCTAACCGATTCGCCCTATCAATTGGAGAAATTCGTGACGCGTAGCGGACGACTCGCGAAAGGCGCCCAGCATCACCGATGTAGTCATCACCGAGTTTTGCTTCTCCACGCCTCGCATCATCATGCACATGTGCTTTGCCTCAATAACCACTGCCACGCCCGCTGCATCGGTCATGTGCTGAAGAGCGTCGGCAATTTGTTTGGTGAGGTTTTCCTGAATCTGTAAGCGGCGGGCATACATATCGACTATTCGTGCGACCTTGGACAGGCCTAATACCCTCCCTGTCGGGATGTACGCGACATGAGCTTTGCCGATGAAGGGCAGCATGTGGTGCTCGCATAATGAATACAGTTCGATGTCGCGCACGATGACCATTTCGTCGTTCAGCGATTCGAACAGTGCGCCGTTGATGACTTCCTCCAGAGTCATCGTGTAGCCGTTGCACAGGTACTGCATCGCTTTGGCTGCACGCTTGGGCGTGTCCAGCAGTCCTTCACGCTCAGGGTTCTCGCCTACGGCGACGAGAATTTCACGGTAATGCTCGGCTATTGATGGGTTCATTTAGATTCCTCGCAGCCATGCTGCGCTTCATGTGATGGCAATCCTTGGCAGTAGGGGCGTTTCTGCTGCGTGTGATCTGACGCAGATAACACGGGGTTCGCCAAATCACCTATGTCTCTGGTTATTCGTCGGGCCAAAGTGAAGCGATCTCCGGCTGCTTTGCTTTGAAGGTGAGCAGGGTGAGGTAACCACGCCAAATGGGGACGGCGACTACAGCCTCAGCGGACGATGCTCTTTATTGTACAATCTGCGTTGTCTTGTATAGGTTTTGTATAAAATAGGCCGAAAATTACGTCCTGACAATCACCTGCTTTCTGATGTTTGCGTTTGCGTTTGCCGAGGTGGCTCCCTCTTTGCCGGCAATCAAGAGGGCGACAGCGTGCAAATCCCCTATGACGGTTGGCGTACGTTAGAACGGCCACCTCTGCGCTTTGCAGCCTCTGCTCTCAAAAAATCTGAGATCTCATTGGTAGGGTTAGCAAAACTGCTGGCGAAATCAAAAGGCAAAAAAAAGCCACCTGAAGTGGCAGCGCACGCGTTGAATAGCTCGATATTACTGTCGTACGGTCACAACGTGATGCGAACGTATACCGGCTTTAAGACAGCTCGGTCACAAGTCTAGCCAATGGTTGGGGCTGGCCAATTCACCTTTGGCAGCGTTTCATATTCTGGTTTTGCGAACAGATAGCCTTGATAGAGGTTAATGCCGAGCGTTAGTAACTGCTGTAATTCAGCATGGGTCTCGACGCCCTCTGCAATCACGTCAATTTTGAGCGCTTTGCATACACCGAGTATGCCTTGGACGATTGCCTGTCGCACCGGGTCAGTGCAGATGCTACGGACCAAGGCCATGTCCAGTTTGATGATGTCGGGTTGAAACTCTGCCAGCAAATTGAGCCCCGAGTACCCAGCACCGAAATCATCTATCGCTGTCTTGAAGCCTTTACGACGATATTCTCGAATGATGTTTTTTAGATGCTCCTTGTCCACCAGTTCTTCGTTTTCGGTGATCTCAAAAATCAGCCGTTCGGTGGGAAATCCAAATCTGCTTGCGGCTTCAAGCGTCGCACGAATGCACGTGGCTGCTTGATATACCGCATTGGGTAAAAAATTGATGCTGACAAAACAGGGGATTTGCAGGCGTGAAGCAAGCTCAACAGCCTTGACCCGACAGGCTTGGTCAAAGGCATACCGGTTTTGTTCGTTCACCTTTCCAAGAATGGCAGCGGCACCATTGCCATCGTCACCTCGTACCAAAGCCTCGTAGGCAAAAATACTGTTGTCGCGCAGATCGACGATTGGCTGGAACGCCATGCTGAACTCAAAATCCAGTTCTTCGCCATCCCTGCAGGCACTACAAGGAGGGACTGGTCGTGTTTTTTCGTTCATTCAAAACCCATTTATCAATGACTATTAATGTGTCGATCTAGTCAAGACTTTGCACAAGGCTGCAAGACTGAATCATCGCGCTAATGCCGACGAGAAATTGCTGATCGCGTGTACGACTTGGCGAGCACTGTCCTGAATATCCAGGATCACTTGTCCAGCCTCACCGGCTAATTTGACGCCTTGTTCTGCCTTGTCTTTACTCGCCTCCATCCTGGTCACTGCCCCCTTGGCCAATTCACGATTGTGTTGCACCACCTCGACAATCTTGATGGTGGCTTGGCTTGTGCGCGAAGCGAGATTGCGCACTTCGTCGGCGACCACCGCAAAACCACGACCCTGCTCTCCGGCACGAGCCGCTTCGATGGCTGCGTTAAGTGCGAGAAGATTCGTTTGTTCGGCGATGCCACGGATGGTCTGCACGATGCTGCTGATGACTTCCGACTGCTGACTGACAGCATTGATACCGTCGGCTGCGTGATTCAATTCGCCAGCCAGGCTTTGCATGACATCCACTGTCTCCTGCACCACTCGTGCTCCTTCGTGCGCTGCACCATCGGTTTTCAATGAAGTCTCATAGGCCATGCGCGCGGCTCGTGACTCAGCTTCCTGCTGGAGCACCTGAGCAGTGATATCGCTCGCAAACTTGACGAATTTGTAAAGGCTGCCGTTGGCGTCGAACACCGGATTGTAAGTCGCACGTAACCAGACGGTGTGTCCTTGGTTGTTGAGGCGCTTGAAGTTACCGGAGAAAAATTCGCCTTGATTCAAGCGCTCCCAGAACTGTCGGTAGTCATTGGATTCACTTTCGCTATGCTCACAGAACAGACGATGGTGCTTGCCAATAATCTCATCCAGGCGGTAACCCATCACTGCAAGGAAGTTTTCGTTGGCGCTGATCACTTCTCCCTGCCGGTTGAACTCAATGGTTGCCATGGAACGGTTAATCGCCTTGATCTGGCTCGCCTGCTCTTGTTCCTTCTGTACCCGGGCAGTGACATCAGTCGCAATCTTGACGACCTTGATCACCCGTCCGGATATGTCGCGAACTGGGTTATAAGTGGCCCCAAGCCAGATCTCACGCCCTTGTTTGTCCAGGCGCAGGAAGTGGTCGTTTATGACCTCACCCTTGCTCAGGCGCGACCAAAAATCTTGATAAGCAACGCTGTTGGCGTATGTCGGCGTACAGAACAAGCGGTGATGCCGGGATTGAATTTCCTCAAGGCGATAGCCCATCAGTCTCAGGAAATTGGTGTTGGCGTCGAGGACAGTGCCATCAGGTTGGAACTCAATCAAAGCCATGGAGCCACCCAGTGCAGCGAGGGTGGCTTCGCAGTCGGCCAAGCGCTGCTGGCTGATGGCCAGTTCTTTTTTGATTTGCGAGTTGAACATATGTACCTCAGTGGGATGGACTGCTTGGCACTTTCATTAAACGCAATACTTATACATGGTGATAGATATTGTACAAGAAAATCCGTGTTTAAACACAAGGGATGCACGTTGATCGCGGATCATGCATTGATCGGGTAGGGGATTGCGCATCGGCGTTATCGCCCAAGGTTTTGACGCCGCAAAGTCAGGCCACAGTGCCGCCCTCTCGAGTAGGGCGGCTGTCTTCACCTTCGGGCGGCTACCATTGGGTATCGCTTAACTATCAATTTCCTCGGTATGTGGAGAAACCGTAAGGGCTCAGAAGCAAGGGGATGTGATAGTGAGGAACGGTACCGTCCACCTCAAAAATGACGGGTACCTCCGGAAAGAAGCTGGATGTTTTGTGCGACTTGAACCACTCGCCAGTCTTGAAGGTGACACGGTAGGTGCCTTTCTCCAAACCTCGACCTTCCGGATACAGCCCGGTGATACGACCTTGCTCGTTGGTGGCCGCGCTGTTGAGCATGTCCCAGTTTTTCCCGTCCTGTTTTTCCAATGTGACATTGACGCCAGGGGAGGGCAGGCCATCCTGCAAGTTGAGTACATGCACGCTCAATGGATTTGCTGCCGCTGATGCAAGGGTTGAAAGGGCACTCAATACAGCGCCAGCGAAGAAACTTTTCAAAACAGTCATGGTGATGTCCTTAATTTTTAACGGCAGGTAAAACTTTGTTGATAGCGACCTCTGCACAACCTTCATCGTTTGCAGCGCCCCCTGCACCGGCCACTCCGATGGCGCCAATGACCTGACCATCGAATTTCAATGGCACGCCTCCACCGAGCAGTAACAATTCATCAAGGGTGTTGAGGTTTTCAGCATCCGGATTAGAGCGAGCGCGTTCAGCTAACAACCGCGTCGAAGTCTTGGTCGACAGGGCGGTATAGGCTTTGCGTTGCGCGGCTAACGTGTTGTGCGGGCCGACATTGTCATCGCGTTGCACGGCAACCAGATTGCCCCCTCGGTCAACAACGGCGGCAACGGCTGTGAGGCCATCGGCGTGACAGGCCGTCAGCGCGGCATTTAGCAAATCGTTGGCCATTGCAAGTGACACGTCCTTGCGCTGCGCAACTTGATCCGGGGCTGCAACGGCGAATGCAGAGCTCATTGCGAGTGTGATCAGCAATGAAGTCGATAGGCTTTTACGCATGCTGTTTCCTTGGTGGGTTGGGTCTGTCTGAGTCATTGCCAGACATCATGAACAGCGCACCCCGTCAGAATGATTGCCTGCGGATTACCAATATGTAATGTGAGAAATCAGCGAAGCGGGCTAGCCTGTGCTCCAGTCCTGGAGGAAAAAATGCGTATCCTGGTGGTTGAAGACGAAACGAAAATGGCGGATTACCTGCGCAAAGCCCTGACTGAATCGGGCTATGTCGTAGAAATCGCCCTTGACGGGCTGGATGGCCAACATTTGGCACAGGAGAGTGAGTTCGATCTGATCATTCTGGATGTCATGCTGCCGGGGTTGGATGGCTGGCAATTGCTGCAAATCATCCGGCGTAAGTGGCAGACCCCGGTGCTGTTTCTCACCGCACGTGATTCGGTTGATGATCGGGTCAAGGGGCTGGAGTTGGGGGCCGATGATTATCTGGTCAAACCCTTTTCCTATGCCGAGCTGTTGGCGCGCGTACGCACTTTGCTGCGCCGTGGCCCGCCTCGCGAGGTTGAGCATTTTGTGGCGGGCGACCTGAGCCTGGACTTGTTGCGGCGCAAGGTGACGCGCAACGGAGAGCGCCTCACCCTGACCAACAAGGAGTTCTCCCTGCTGCATCTGTTGCTGAGTCGTGAAGGGGAGGTTCTATCGCGCTCGCTGATCGCCTCTCAGGTCTGGCAGATGAACTTCGACAGTGACACCAATGTGGTGGATGTCGCTATCCGTCGACTGCGGGCCAAGGTTGACGATCCATACACGCTCAAGTTGATACACACAGTGCGTGGTATCGGATACATGCTTGAGGTGCAACCTTGAATCTGTTTCCGCGCACCTTGAGCCTGCGTCTGGCGATCATGTTCGCATTGGTCAGCGCAGTGTTACTGGGCTCCATTGGTTTTTATCTTTATCAATCATTACAGCGAGAGATTGCCTGGCGCGATGACCAGGCCTTACTGGGACGCCTGGAGCGAATGCAAGCCTTGATCAGCGATAGCGACAGCATTGAGCAACTGCGAGGTCGGCCCAAGCTCTATGAAAACATGTTGGGCAATCGCGACAGCCTGCTATGGATCGTCGATGACACTGGCAAGGTGTTAATCGAAATCAACCCAGTGCGAATGACTTTGCCTAAGTTGCCCGCTGCACCCCACGCACGCCTCGTCGACGATCACTCCTCCGAGCCAGTGCGGCTTGCCTGGCAGGATGTAATAGAGGGTGATCGCGGTTTGACCCTGATTGCTGGCAAGTTATTGGGGGAGCGCGACCAAATGCTGGGGGCTTACCGGCTCAAGCTCTGGCTGGCCATGTCAGTCGGTGCGCTGCTGGCGTTCGCATTCGGCTGGTGGGTCAGTCAACGAGGCTTGCACCCTGTGCGCCTGCTGGCCAAGCGCGCAGCGGGAATCGATGCGCAGCATCTGCATCTGCGGCTGGATCAGTTCGATGAACTGAATGAGCTCAAGCTGCTCTGTAGCGCCCTCAACCAGATGCTTGCACGCCTTGAGGATGGATTCGCCCAGCTTTCACGCTTCTCGGAAGACCTCGCCCATGAGATGCGAACCCCGCTTGGCAACCTGATGGGACATACCCAGCAAGCCCTGAGACGCAGTCGATCTATCGAGGACTATCAGAACTTGCTGGTTTCCAATCAGGAAGAGTATGAAAGGCTGGCGAGAATGATCGACAGCATGCTGTTTCTTGCTCGCACCGAGCAGCCAAACGCTTGCGTAAAACGCGAGCAAATCAACCTGCACGGTCTGATCGAGCAGCTATGTGAGTATTTTGAAGGCGTGGCGCAAGAGCGAGATGTGGAACTGATAAACCGGACTCAGGATCAGTTGGTGGGTGATCCAGGCTTGATCCGTCGAGCATTGGCTAACGTGCTGGCCAATGCGCTGCGCTACGCAATTCCCGAATCTGCAGTGACGATTAGCAGCAGGGTTTCGCAAGACACGCTCGAAATTACAGTGCACAACCACGGCGAGCCGATTGCAGCAGAACATCTACCGCGTTTGTTTGAGCGCTTTTACCGGTGCGACCCTTCACGCAATCAACCCGACGATTCCGGTGGTCTGGGATTGGCCATTGTTCGCTCAATCATGCAACTGCATGGCGGTCGCGTATCCGTTGATAGCATTGAAGCAGGCACGACCTTTCACTTGGAATTCCCTCTTTAAAGCCGGGTAGAGCTGTATAAAACTCAATGCTGCGAGAGAGGTTCACAACACATAAAGGCACAATTCATCGGCGGGCTGGCCCCAGCTCGCGCCGAAGAAAAACTTAACGTCGTGTCCGGGATTAGTTGACCACTACATACTGATGAGCGCAGTTGGCTCAACTGCCCCCCCCTACAACAACGACATTGGGTAGCTGATAAACAGCCGGTTTTCGTCAAACTCATTGGTGCTGAAAGTCTTGCGGATACTTGAGTTTCTCCATTTGACGCTTAGATTTTTCAACGTGCCGGACTGCACCACATAAGCCAGTTCTGACTCGCGCCCCCATTCCTTGCCATCGGTAAACGCTCCCGAGTGCACGTTGTCGCCACTGATGTAGCGGTTCATCATGGTCAGTCCCGGGAGGCCCACTGCGACGAAATTAAAGTCATGGCGCACCTGCCAGGAGCGTTCCTGAGCATTATCAAAACTTGCGTTGTAGCTGTCGTTCGCCAGCGTGCCGCCACTGGCTCCATTGACGCGCATCCAGGCAGTGTCTCCGGTCAGCTTCTGTAAGCCCACATAGAAGGTGTTGCCCCCCAGTTTTGCCGAGAACAGGCCGAAGGCGGTTTTGTTGTCCATGTCCCCAGCGAGGGCGGCACCGTCTTCCTTGCCGGTGAAAAAGCCCATGTTGGCGCCGAGCATCCAGTCGCCCACCGGCTGGCTGTGGGTCAAGCTGATGTATTGCTGCTGATAGATGTCTTTGAGTTCGTCATACCAGAGTCCAATGGTGGTGCGTTTCTCGTTGAAGGTGTATTCACCACCACCGAAGTTGAATCGGTCAGACGTGAACGCCGCTTTGCCGTTCATGGACATGTCTTCCATGCTGGCGTCGTTACGCGGGCTGTTCTGCCTGATCTGACCGCCGTACAACGTCAATCCGCTGATTTCCTGGGAGGTGATCTGGGCGCCTTGAAAGGTCTGCGGCAACGAACGGCCGTCATCGGAACGGAGAATCGGCAGCGTGCTGACCCACTCGCCCACCTTGACCACCGTTTTCGACACCTTGGCCTTGGCGGCAACGCCAAGCCGTCCGAAATTGTCGGCCGGGCGTCCGTCATCATGGATAGGCAAAAGCTGAGTGCCGCCCGTGCCTTTGCCACCGTCAAGTTTCTGTGAATAAAGCCCCAGCACATCAACACCAAACCCTACGACTCCCGGGGTGTAACCGGAGCGGGCGTCAAGGATGAAGTTTTGCGTCCACTCCTCAGCCTTACCCTGAGGCGCGGCGCTGCTGGGATAGGCGGGGTTGACGAAATTGCGGTTGATGTAAGCGTTGCGCAGATTCAGCGTGGCGCTGGCGCCCTCGATAAAACCGCTGTTTTCATCGGCCTGGACAACGGCGACCTGTCCCGCACCGAGTGCCAGGGCCAGGCTTATCAAGGAGCGTCGCACGGGCACGTTGCAGTGAAAAAGAGGGGAGTACATGGAGGTGTTCTCGCAGTGGATTATTGTTTTTTTGTGTGCACTTATGAGGTCGGCACCTGGATTTCAGGCGCAGGCGGCCCGGGCAACCTTCTGCCAAAGAGACCGCCGTATCAGGGGTAAGCGATGAGATGCGTCAGTTGCCCAGGGCCTTGCGGCGCAGCAGGCCATCAATGGCCCTGATAGCCAGGGGATAACCGTCGGCCCCCATGCCGCAAATCACGGCGTTGACCACCCCGGACATGATCGAGTGACGATGCAGTTCATCGCGGGCGTGGATGTTCGACAGGTGCAGTTCGATCAGCGGTGTGTCGAGCAACTTCAGGGCATCGAGCACCGGAATCGAGTGAAACGAAAAGCCGGCCGGGTTGATGATCAGCGCCGCGCCCTGTTCAAAAACCTCCTGGATCCAGTCGACCATCACGCCTTCGTGGTTGGTCTGGCGAAAGTCGCAGACCAGGTCAAGTTCCTCGGCCAGTCTTTCACTGGCCTGGCGAATCTGATCAAGCGTGGTGTGGCCGTAGATGTGCGGCTCGCGACGACCCAACAGGTTCAAATTAGGGCCGTTGAGGATGAAGACAGTGCGGTTCATGGTCGTCCTGCTGCTTTATTTAGTGAGTATGGCGGTGGGGGTGGTATCAACGGTGTCTTGTGCGGCGACGGTATTTAGGTCAATACCTCGGGTTTCCGGACCGATGACGATCATCGCCAGCGAGATCAGATTGATCACCGCGCACAGCGTCACCAGAGGCCACGGCGAGTTGTTCGACTGGGCCATCAGATAGACCGCGATCATTGGCATTGGGCCGCCAATGACCAGGTTGGCGCCGGTGTAGGCCAGTGCGGACCCCGAATAACGAACCTGGGTCGGGAACGCTTCGGCGAACGCCACGGGCTGGATGCCACTCTGGAATTGGGTGAAGCCCAGGAACAGCCCCATGATTGCCATGATGGCGGGGACGTTCAGGGTGTTGAGGATCGGGAAGTACACGAACAGGATCAGCAA
Source organism: Pseudomonas sp. V98_8 (assembly GCF_029967975.1). NCBI lineage: Bacteria > Pseudomonadati > Pseudomonadota > Gammaproteobacteria > Pseudomonadales > Pseudomonadaceae > Pseudomonas > Pseudomonas sp. V98_8. The sequence continues at coordinate 81,967 of NZ_JASCAE010000042.1, read as the reverse complement.
GGTCATGCACGAACCCAGCGCCAGCGCCTTTTTTCGACCCCAGCGATCGGCCAGGTAACCACCGGCCAGTGCACCGAAAATCGCGCAGACGTTTGCCACCATCAGCGACATAAAACCCGTCTGCTGGCTAAAGCCCAGGTGCTTGGTCAGGTAGCTGAGGGAAAAGATCACGATCAGATAGAACAGGGCAGCGGGCGAGCAGAAGAACAACATCAAGCGCAGGATGGTCTTGTAGTGGCTGCCGACGGCGGATTTAAGTGGGCTCTTTTCCTGTTTGACCGGAGTTTTTTTCAAGGCAACGAACGCGGGTGTTTCATCGACTTTCAGGCGGATGAAGATTCCGACCACCACCAGTATGAAACTGAGGAGGAAGGGGATTCGCCAGCCAAAACTTTCAAACTGCTCGCTGGACAACGTGGCGGCCAGTCCCATGAGCACGCCGTTGGCCAAAATCTGGCTAAGCGGTGAGCACAGGCCCAGCATGCCCGAATAGCGACCACGGCGATCGGGTGAGGCGTGTTCCAAGGCCATCAGTTGGGCGCCGGTGGACTCACCGCCCAGCGCGAAGCCTTGAATGATGCGCAGCAGCACCAGAAGAATCGGTGCCCAGACGCCGATCTGACCATAAGTCGGCAACAGGCCCATCAGTACTGACGCCAGACCCATCAGGGTCACGGTGGCCAGCATCAGGTTGCGACGGCCCAGTTTGTCGCCGAGGTAGCCACAGGTAATCGCGCCCAATGGGCGAGCGGCCAGACCCACACCGAAGGTTGCCAGCGAGGCCAGAAGGCCCGCCGTTGGTTCCATCGCCGGGAAAAACAGCTTGGGCAAGATGGTTGCCGAAATCGCGCCATACAGCGTGAAGTCAAACCATTCCAGCGCGGTGCCAATAGTCGCGGCGGTCACCGCTTTGCGAGGCATGCGCGAATCATGAGTCTCGTGACTTGTCGTGCTCATAGAGGTGCTCGTCGTTGTTTTTATGGTTATGGGTACTCACGCGTTCCCGTTCAGGCCAAGGCTGCTGACAGAACGTGTCGAAGTGGGTAGACGTTAACGCATCCTGCTTGCAGAATAATTATCGAAATCTGCACAAATACATAAGCCAACCTTATGAGCACGCCTAATGGAACTGCGACATCTGAAGGCCTTTGTCGTTGCGGCCGACCTCCAGCACTTCAGCAAGGCCGCCGAGCAGCTGGGCATTGCACAACCGGCGCTCAGTCAATTGATGCGTACCCTTGAATCAGAGTTAGGCCTGGCACTGTTCAGGCGTGAGAACCGTGGCGTAGCATTGACCGCTGCCGGCGTGGCGTTTCTGCCCCATGCCAGGCAATCCATTGAGTCCAGCGAACTGGCGATTGCGGCTGCGCGGCGTGCCAGGAGGGGCGAAGTCGGCGAAATCAACATCGGCTACCATTCGGCATTGTTCGAGGCCAATTTGCCGCAATTGCTGCGGCATTACTTCAGCACTTTCCCCGAAGTCAAAGTGTCGCTGGTGGATGCGGGTATTCGCGCGCAGTTTGAAATGCTGCTCGATCACAAGCTGGATCTGGCATTTGCCAGGGTGTTCAAGGATCACCTTCCAGACCGGTTGCGCACGCATCATTTCAGTCAGTCCAGTCTCGTCCTGCTCATGCCGGACAACCACGAACTAGCCGAACGCTTTACCGGCGAGCTGGCGATGCTGCGGCACGAGAAATTCGTATTTTTGCAGGACACTGCCGGTATCGGCTTAACCTCGCACACACTCCAGGCCTGCCGACAGAATCAACTGCATCCGGAGAACATCATGTATGTGCCCTCGTTGATGAGCATCCCCGGACTGGTCGCAGCGGGCATCGGTTTGAGTATCGTGCCGGAAACCATGACCCGACTGACCATGCCTGGCGTACGGATAATTCCGTTGGCTCAGCCAGAAATGGTCAGTGAGCTTTCTCTGATTTCGCGCATTGATGAGCGTTCCAGCGCCGTGTTGCACTTCATCGAGGAAGCTCATGGTTGGGGTTGATGCTATTGCGAACTTAATCGCCTGGTAATTACATTTTCGCGCATGAAGGTCTTCTTTGACTCCAGCAATTCAACGTCGAAGGCGAGCGGCGGTTTGGCATGTTAATCCTTCCAGTTTCGAGCTGAAATGATAGCTGGAAACTGGAAGGAGTTTGATTCTATGACCTGACTTCGCAGCTGCTTGACCCGTACATACGTCCTGGCATCCAGGCCTCAACCCGCCGGCTCTTCACACAGAAGCTAAGAATGATGACTCACAGGGAGTAAACTTTCCGAAGCATTTCGTGTAGGGATTTTGGCTTACGCCCCAGCAGTCTTTCCAAGGCGTGACTGCTCTGGTCGAAAGCGCCTTTGTCGATGGCTTTACCCCAGCCACTGAGGAATTTCGCGACCGCAGTGGGCCAGCCCTCAGCCTCTCGAGCGGCGATAAATGCTTCAACGGAAATCGGTTGGTAACTAATCGCTTTGCCCGTCAGTAAGGCCAGGCCGTCAGCGATCTCCTGGAATGACCAGGTCTGTCCCGCGTTCAGCAGACAAGTGCGGTCTTCATATCCTGTTTGGGTTAACAGTGAAGCACCGGCCTCTGCCAGTTCTGCATAAGTGGCGAAGCTAGCGCGACCTTTACCTACTGGGGCACTGAAGTCTTCTTTTGCTGCATTAGCACCAATGAGGAAGGGCAAATCGTCGGCGTATAACGGGTGTTGAATGATTGTGTACGTGAGGCCGGACTTCACCAGCAATTGCTCGGTAGCTATATCGCTCTCTGTCACGCCCTCAATAGGAGCCAGCTCGTCGTTGATCCGCTGAATACTGGTGTAGACCACATGACGAACGCCCGCCCGGCTGGCGGCAGTGATCGCGTTTTGATGCTGGCCAATACGATCACTGAACGCGACGGCGGACACCAGGTAGATTTTTTCTACTCCCCTGAACGCTGCCACCAGCGAATCGTAGTCCGTGTAATCCCCGTAGCGTACCTCAACACCTAATTCGGCCAGAGGCCTGGCCTTTTCAGTATCACGTGCCATTGCTACGACTTCTGATGCCGGGATTTTTTGTACCAGTGACCGCAGGACAGCATTGCCCAATCTGCCTGTCGCGCCAGTAACGAGAATTTTTGCCATGGTGCTTTGATTTCCAATCTTGATAACCAGGTGAGAAGCCATCATGACCAAAGCATCAAGGATAAATTAGTCTTCAAAAGGTAGTATTAGCTTTAACCAAAAGTTGGAGATGAATATGGAAACCCTAGGTAATCTCGAATCCTTCGTCCGTGCCGCGGAAGCCAGCAGCTTTTCCGAAGCCGCACGGCGGATGGGGGTTTCCTCTGCTGCCGTGAGTAAAAACGTGGCTCGTCTTGAAGCCAACTTGGGGACTCGCTTGTTCCAACGCAGCACCCGCAGCCTCACCCTTACCGAGGCGGGAGAGTTGTTCTATCAACAGGTCTCCCAAGGTCTTGAGACTATCCAGGACGCCATCGCTCAAATAGGTGATGCCCGAGAAGTCCCCGAAGGGCGATTGCGGGTCAATTTGGCCCCATCACTCGCTTATGATTACGTATTGCCATTGCTCAAGACTTTTAAGCAGCGTTACCCCGCTGTGGTACCGGATTGGCACTTGGAAATCCGACGCGTAGATTTGATCGGCGAAGGTTTTGACGTCGCTATCGGTGGTGGAATGGAACTGTCACCTGGCGTCGTCGCGCGCGAGTTGTCCAAACTTCATCTCGTGGCTGTCGCAGCTCCGTCATGGCTTGAGGGTAAACCGCTACCCACTACGCCCAGCGATTTGCAGGGGGTAGATGGCATCGTGATGCGTTCGACAAACTCAGGGCGTTTGCTGAGCTGGACGCTTCGTGATTCTGAAGAGGGAAGGTTCGATCTTAACCTGAAACCAGCTGCGATCATGAACGACCCGGAAGCGCTATGCAGCTGTGCCGTGATGGGATTAGGTGTCGCACTGCTACCCTTGGATCGCGCGTGGCCCAGGTTGCAGCGCGGTGAGCTGGTTCGACTGTTGCCAGATTGGTATGTGGATCTAGGCGTTGTCTCGATTTACTACTCCTCCAAAAAATCTTTGCCGGCCAAAACCCGGGTGTTCATCGACTTTCTGTTGGAGCATTTTCAACAATCGCTCTGCCAACACTTTCGTGCCGATTGACGCCTACGCCAATTGAGCGCACGCCACAATTCCGCTTCGCTACAAGATCAATATCGAATTCACTGGATCCTCCGATGGATATAAAGCACAGGCAGTATCACCTTCGCTAAAAACTCCTCGCACGTTAATGCGAAGGCAGGTAGATGGGGTAGAGCCCCCAACCTGTGTGTAAAAGCTCAGCCTCTCTTTTTCATGTTTGAGGTCTGCGACACAATCTCACGGACGATGTTGACGAAAGCCCTGAGTCCCGCTGGCATATGGTGATTCGCAGGATAGTAAAGGCGCAGCCCCGGGTACGAAGGAGTCCAGTCCTCCAATACGCGGATAAGGCTTCCTGACGCTATATGGGCGCAAGCGGCGAAATCATTAGTCCAGGCGATACCGGCGCCTTGCAAAGCCGCCTCTAACATCAGGTGGTGGCTGTCAAGCGTCAACGATCCGCTGACGTCTACTGTTTGCTCTTCACCACGCTTCTCGAATTCCCATTTGTAGATCGTGCCACTGGGGAAACGCACGCGTATGCAGTTATGTGCGAGGAGATCTGCCGGAACCTTTGGTTTTTTGCATTTCGCGAAGTATTGAGGGGAACCGACCACTGCAAAGCGCAGTGGGGGAGTGATCGCAATGGCAATCATGTCCTGCGGAACGCTTTCCGCCAACCGTATGCCGGCGTCGAATCCACCAGCAACGATGTCAACCAGACTTCTATCGGTAACGATGTCTACCCGCATGTCTGGATAACGCCTCAGGTACTCCAGTACCACTGGAGTCAGCACCATTTGCGCAGCACCTTCGGAGGTGTTCAGACGAAGGGTTCCCGCCGGTGTATCGCGGAATTCGCTTACCGCCTCCATAGCCGCGGAAATATCACGCAGAGCGGGCTGCACACGAATCAGAAATTGCTCCCCGGCTTCAGACAGAGAAACGCTTCGCGTGGTTCTGTGGAACAACCTCACGCCAAGGCGTTTCTCCAGTGCAGCGATCGCATGACTGAGTGCTGATGGCGACATTCCCAATTCCACGGCCGCACGACGAAAGCTGCGATGAGTAGAAACCGCGACCACGGCGTTAAGTTCGAGCAGCCCGGATTTCTGCATTGTGCTAATTCCTGCATCAGTTCATCCAATATTAGCCCGATTGTTTGCGACAGTGCTGAGGCTTATCTTGGTCCACAGCAACTTTGCACGGATCGGGTTTCATAGGGAGATGTTGGCATCCAGAGCATTCAGGGATTTGATCGGGCTCAGCACGATCCGGCTCGGTACCCGGTGCAGTTGCCGCTTGGAGTTGAAGGCATCTTCCTCCGCCGGTCATCCGGCGGTCCCGCAAGTCAGTTCGACTCAGCGGCCATTAAACATGCGAGCAATAATTCATGACGCGTATCACTACACCGTTCGGGTTTCATTCAACCGCACAAGAGGTCATTGAAGGGGTCGATCTCACTGGTAAACGGGCGATCGTAACCGGCGGAGCCTCTGGTATCGGTATTGAGACAGCGCGCGCATTGGTCAATGCCGGCGCAGACGTGACGCTTGCAGTACGGCGTCCGGAAGCGGCGGAATCGGTTGCTGCCGAACTGCGCTCTGGGGGCAGGGGCACCGTTGAAATCCGCTCAATCGAACTGGCGGATCTGTCCTCTGTGAAATCGTTTGCTATGTCTTGGTCAGAGCCACTTGATATCCTGGTCAATAACGCAGGGATCATGGCCGTTCCTGAGAGGAAGCTGACATCACAGGGTTGGGAAATGCAATTTGCAACCAACTTTCTCGGACATTTTGCGCTCGTGCTTGGCTTGCAAGACGCCCTGATCAAAGCTGAAGGTGCGCGAATTGTATCGCTGAGTTCAAACGCTAATCTATTAGGGCCAGTGGTTTTCGATGACATCAATTTCGACTTCCGCACATACGATGCTTTCGCGTCATATGCCCAGGCCAAGTCGGCATGCGCACTCATTGCCGTAGAAATCACCCGCCGCTGGGCGGAGCAAGGCATTTTCGCGAACGCTTTGAACCCTGGGGCAATCGCAACCAACCTTCAGAAGCACACCGGTGGGCTCAAGACCCCAATTGAACGTCAGAAGAACGTGCAACAGGGTGCAGCGACATCTGTATTACTGGCGGCGTCTCCACTGTTGGAAGGCATTGGTGGTCGTTATTTCGAGGACTGTAATGAAGCGTTGGTGGTCACCAAGCGTCCTGCCGATTTCACAGGCGTGGCACCCTACGCCGTTGACCCAGATAACGCGCAGCGGTTGTGGGAAGTTGCCACGCGGATGATTGGGTGAGGTTATGTCCAAAAAAAACAACCTTGATAGGCATCGGAAGTGTTCAGGTTGTTGGCGAAGGCACGCTTCTGGCCGATGACTGCCTATGAGGGAGCAATCGGCTGAGCGGTCATTAAAGTATGCTGGCCTACGAGATTTCAAGTTCGCACAGCAACGACTCGGGCAAAGCTTGCAATGCTTGCGGTCGCTGCGAACCCAGCGGCTGCCCATAACGCGAACGTTGCGCCATGCTCGCTCGATAACATGAAGCAATAAGCAACCAGCGCCGCACCAATTGACTGTCCAACCAACCTTGACGTGGCCACCATGCCACTTGCACTGCCGGCACGTGTCGTTGGTGCGCTACCCATAAAACCTTTGAGGTTAGGTGCCTGGAAAAAACCAAACCCAATGCCTGACATAGCCATGCGCCAGCTAATATTCAAAGTCGACGGGTCATCAGGCATAAGTACTAGCGTTACCAACCCCACCGCCAGTATCGAAAGACCGATTCCGCCTAATGCGCCAGGAGAGTAGTGATCACTCAAGCGGCCGGCAATTGGGGCCATTGTCGCGACCATGACAGCCCATGGCGTCATTAGAAAACCAGCCTCTACTGGGGATTTTCCAAGGGCCGTGTAGAAATAAAACGGCAGGGCTACGAACGCCAGTCCTTGTGCTGCGAAGGTGCATACGGACGTCACGACAGAAAGCGCAAACATGGGCCGGCGCAGCAGATCAATCGGCAGCATCGGTGCCTTGTGGTCTGCCTGCCGATTCAAGAGCAGTGTGAAGAACAAGGCAGTTGCGGCCAATTCCAATGCTAGGGTGGTGAACTTTTCCTGGTGAGCAGCATCCCCGAATAACAAAATCAAAAAGCTGAACGCGAGTATGTTGTAGAGGGCAGTAAGACCATCAAACTTGTGGCTCGCCCGGCGGGTATCAGGCAATACTTTGCGCCCTAGGAAAAGTGCGACCAAGCCAAGCGGAACGTTGATTGCGAATAACCATGACCAGCTCGCGACTGACAAAATAAGGGATGACAGGGTCGGCCCGATTGCAAAAGCAACCGCAACAACCAAGGCATTGGTTCCGTAGCCACGACCTAGCATGCGCGTCGGATAAATAGCTTTAAGCATGGCTGTATTTACACCCATAACGGCGCTAGCCCCTATTCCTTGAAATAACCGAGCTATGACCAGTGAAGGCAACGACCAGGCTAGAGCACAGGCAAGCGATGCCAATGTGAATAAAAACAGTCCGAAAAGTAGAACCCGCCGGTAGGAGATGATTTCACCCAGCGCAGCGAATGGAAGGAGCGTTGCAACCATCGCCAACTGATAGACGTTGATGATCCAGACCGATGATGCAGGTGTTGTCTGCAATTGAGTGGCTATTGCAGGTAAAGCGACATTGGCTATTGCAGTATCGAGTGACGCCATGGCGACACCGATCGCCAAAGAAAATATAGCGAGGCGGCGGGCGTTTTCAGGCAACCCATCAGGCTGAGAAATGGTGGTCTGCGCATCCATTGTTGTTAGTCTGGACATGCTGGCTCCTAGATGTAGAGGGGTGGTTTCTTCTATCAAGTTTGCTTCGTTGGAATTGCTCAATGGGTGGTGCTTAGGTGTGAAGCAATCTTCTGTCGCTTGCTTGATAGCGTCCAAGACCGATATGCAATCCTTTGGATAAGTCCAGCCTATGGATATACGTCGTGTCTTCTTGATCGCAGGGAGACACTCATTGGCCAACCCCCGCCTTACGTGAAAGTCAGCTTTGTGGCGGTTAGCGGCCACCATGCACTGCGACTGATCCACCTTGTTGTCCCCCGACGAGGAGGACAAGGCATGAGCACATTCATGATCGATACAAAGCTGAGTAACTGAGACGGTCAATTACTCGGAGTATTTTGTGAAGATCAGGTCCGTCGCTGGGGGCAATTTCTTATGGCAAGCGAAGCAGCCATTGATGATCTGTTCACTGGGATTGGGCTTGCCTTTTTCAAACTGCCCGTAGCCCCATCCGCCCGTGCTGGCATAACGCTTAGAGTCTTTGACTTCGATCTGGACGTTGGTGGGCTCCCCAGCGATGAACGATTGTTCCCGGCCAAAAGCGGCATTGTTTTGCGCGGAAGACTCATACTTGTAAGCGAGTCGAGCGATGATCGTGCCATCTGGAAATGGAAGAGTTCCATCCCGAAATGCCTTCATCGCGACATCATTTCCCAGAATGACTCGAATGTCAGGCTTGTCACCTTCTTCATGAGCAATGCTGACGAACTGCCAATTTCGGTAGCCCGGCGGGAGTGTTACGCCAAACACTGGAGATCCTTCTGCGACTGGGCCAGGGGTTGAATCAGCGGATGCAGCAACTGAAAAAACTAGCCCACAGAGAAAACTGACGGTCGCGGTTAGAACAAGCAATTTGGAAGTCATCACGAATTCTCCGACGATGAATGTACGCAATTTTGTCGACTACATTGTCGAGGGTCTGCAAGTGCATCCGGCCTTGCGGCCAGATGCGGTAGATCGATTGCCGCGACCGCTCCATTGACGGTTGCGAGCAGTCGTCATTTGGCGGTGGCAGCCGTTTCAATCAGGCTGGCAACAACCTTCGGATTGGATACCATCACGACATGGGACGCGCCTTTGACCACAACGGTCTTTTTGGCGTGCGCACGTTCAGCCATGAACACTTGGGCTTGTGCCGGAATGTTCTTGTCCTTGTCGCCGTAAACGAACCATGAAGGGATCGTTTTCCACGCGGGTTCGCTCGACTTTTCATTGAGCGCTGCTGCAGTCACAGGGCGTTGGGTCGCAGCCATCACTTTCGCGTCGGCGTTCGACACGTCTGCAGCGAACTGATCGTGAAACTTGTCCTGTTGGATGTAGAGGTCCTTACCGCCGTCGGCCAATTCAACGGGCGGAGCCAGGGTTGGACCCAGGGTGTTACCTGGGAAGCGGCCAGCCAAGTCGGCAGTGGATTCACCTGTATCGGGTGCAATACCGGCGACGTACACCAGAGCTTTGACGTTGGCATTTCCGTAGGCAGCTTCGCTGATAACTGGACCGCCATAAGAGTGACCGACCAAGACGATGGGTGTCTTGATGCTGGCCAGCACATCAGCTACCGATTGTGCGTCGCCCTTGAGCGAACGAAGAGGGTTGGAGGCCGAGATCACCGGGTAGCCATCTTTCTCCAAGATCTTGATTACACCATTCCAAGAGCTGGAATCGGCGAAGGCACCGTGCACCAGCACCACGGTTGGTTTGACCGGAGCAGCGAGCGCAGCGGTCGAACTGACCATCGCCGTCGCCAGGGCCAGACCTGCGAATAACTTGTTCATCTCATGTTCCTGTATATGAATAGGTTTGACGCAGTGGGGGCGATTTGACATTGATGTGGAGGCGCCTATGCGTCCCAAGGGAAGGGGAGTGGCATAGCGTCCGTGGAGCGTTTAGAACACGCGCCTCTATGACCGACAGCAAATCGGGCAACTGCGAGGGTCATGGTCTGCTTGAATCAAGAGGGTGAGAACGACCAGAAAAAACAATCTTCTGTTTCACTGCATGAAATGGTCGTGGATGCGTTCTCAATGGAGAGATCCTTCCTTTCGAGCGCATAGTTCTCCGACAAATGGAAAGCTCGGAGAACGTTAAATTCCGCGCCGCACCCGACCTGGTGCCTCACCATAAATCTCCTTGAATTTCTTGCTGAACGCCGCCTGCGATTGATACCCAACCTGGGCTGCAATATCGCTCAATCCCAAGTGGGAATGACTCAGTAGGCTGAAGGCCAATTCCATCCGGACCTGCGTAAGCAACACCCACGGTGAAACGCCGGCCACCTTTACAAAAGCCCGCATAAATGTTGCACGAGACATACTCGCGGTCTCGGCCAGGCCCTCTATTGTCCATTCATAAGCAGGATCAGCCAGCATCGCCTGCCAGGCACGACCCAATCGTTTATCACTGAGTAATGCAAGCGTGCCGCTGTCTTGACCGTGACTTACCAGATGCGCGCGCAGAATCAAAGTGAACAACGCTTGAGACAACGCATCGAGCAAAAATCGAGCGCCTATCTGGTCGCCATCTGCTTCACTGCGCAATATCTCGACCAACGCCGTTAACACACCATTGTCCGCTAAGGCCCCCCTGGGAATCACCAGGTACTCAGGTAGAGCTGCAAACAACATCGAAGCCCGATTGTAGTGAAAGCCACCACACAGCATGTCCAGATCTGTGCTGACACTCCCAATGCGGTATGTCGGCAAAATCCCACCTGAGACGAGCGTCGGTGATGTTGGTTGTACCGTTTTCCCGAGGCTATGCATGACATGTGGTGCGCCCCTGGGCAGCAGCAAAATGTCACCGGCGCGCATGGGGAGGCGCTGACCATCCGGAAACTCCACTCGGCACGCTCCCTCCAACACAATGTGATAGGGCGCTTTCCCCAAGGCTTCCTGTTTGTGATCTCGAGCCCAATCTCGACTGGATTGGGTATTGTCGAACTGCTAATTGGCTTGTTGGTACTGTCCAACCCGATCTCACGGCGCACCGGGTTGCTCGGTGGTGCATTGGCCTTCGGCACGCCACTGGTGACGTTGAGCTTTCTGATCACTACGCCCGAAGCCTGGGTGGGTGCTCTTGGTGACGCTCAACACGGTTTTCCTTACTTGTCCGGTGGCGGTCGTCTGGTGCTCAAGGACGTGTTGATGCTTGCCGGCTCTTTACCCGTCATGGCCGACTCCGCTCGCCAGCTCCTGCGGGAAAGTCGCGCATGAATCGCTTATCGGAAAATATCTGGAAACCCGTGATGGCTCAAACGTTTGCCATCTTATCCAGCAGCGCCTTGGCCGCACCGGCGGCGGAGGAGGTTGCTTGGACTGGGGTGCCCCTCGATATCGCCAAAACCTACACGCCATCGCCGGAGAGAATCGCGCTGCGGGCGAACAGGCGGCCGCTCTTCCAGATACATTTCCAGAGCAATGCATCACCGGATTGTTTCACCCAGCACAATTAAGTCATGACATCCGTGCTTGTTCTCTAATCGCCTTTAGATGGCGAGACTGGCCCTCAGAAGCAATTACTCATTTCGGGCTAATTCGTTGTCCACCCTGGGAGTCCCCACATGATTGAAGTTACTCATTCCTGCGACGGTAATCTTTGGTTGGACACTCCAGCCATAAACGCTACCGAATTCGAAGGCGGCTTCTTGTTGCCACACCTGATGGGGGCGCTGGCTAGCGAACTCAGGGCGGCGCCTGTCACGCGCAGATTCAATACGCACCAGAACAAGACTTCGGTCTTGAAACTGTATGCGCCATTTTTTCGTGCATTGAAACTTCGTTTTTCTCCCCTTTAACGACATTCGACAGCACCTGTGTAATGCTGCCTTGCAGAGAATTGAGATGACTTACGACTTTGACTTATTTGTGATCGGTGCAGGTTCCGGTGGTGTGCGTGCAGCGCGTTTTGCCGCAGGATTCGGTGCGAGAGTAGCGGTAGCGGAAAGTCGCTACCTCGGTGGTACCTGCGTCAACGTCGGTTGCGTACCGAAAAAGCTGTTGGTCTATGGGTCGCATTTTGCAGACGACTTTGAGCAGGCCGAGGGCTTTGGCTGGACTGCTGGCAAGGCCCAATTCGACTGGGAAAAATTGATCTCAAACAAGAACCGTGAAATCGAACGGCTCAATGGCATTTACCGCAAACTGCTGATCAACAGCGGCGTAACACTGCTTGAAGGTCATGCACGACTGGCCGATGCGCATCATGTAGAGATCAATGGGCAGCGTTTCAGCGCCGAACGCATTTTGATTGCCACAGGCGGCTGGCCGCAAATTCCGGAGATTCCAGGCCGCGAACATGCCATCACCTCGAATGAGGCGTTCTTTCTCAAGCAGCTGCCGAAACGTGTTCTGGTTGTCGGTGGCGGTTATATCGCCGTCGAGTTCGCCGGAATCTTCAACGGCCTGGGTGCCGACACGACTCTGCTGTATCGCGGCGATTTGTTTCTCCGTGGTTTTGATAAATCAGTTCGCACGCATCTGGTTGAAGAACTGACCAAGCGTGGACTGCAACTGCAATTCAACACCGATATAGTGCGGATCGACAAACAGTCAGATAGCAGCCTGCTGGCGACGCTCAACGACGGTCGTCAACTAGAGGCTGACAGCATTTTCTACGCCACGGGTCGGCGGCCGATGCTCGACAATCTGGGGCTGGAAAATACGCGCGTCGAACTCAACGAGCGGGGATACATCGACGTTAATGACAATTTCGAAACTCACGAGCCATCGATTCTTGCATTGGGCGATGTGATTGGCCGAGTGCAACTGACTCCAGTGGCGACAGCGGAAGGTATGGCAGTTGCACGCCGACTGTTCAAACCCGAGCAATATCGTCCAGTGGATTACCGCCACATCCCCACTGCGGTATTCAGCCAGCCCAACATCGGCACCGTTGGCCTGACGGAGGAACAAGCGCTCGAAAACGGCCACGAAGTCGTGGTGTTCGAGAGCCGATTCAAACCGATGAAACTGACCCTCACGGAGTCGTCCGAACAGACGCTGATGAAGCTGGTGGTGGATGCTCATACTGATCGTGTACTGGGCGCGCACATGGTGGGGCCCGATGCTGGAGACATCATCCAGGGCTTGGCCATCGCGCTCAAAGCGGGCGCCACCAAGCGACTGTTCGATGAAACGATCGGCGTGCACCCGACCTCAGCAGAAGAGTTTGTGACCTTGCGGACACCAGTCTCTGGTCCATGAGCGCCTGGTATGTGTTGCCGTTTGGCATCATGTTTTCGGCCGTTGCGATCCGGTTGGTAGGCAAGCTCGCACTGAAGAACAGGCGGAATCGGCCTCGCGCCTTTGCTTGAAATTGAGCTGGGTTTGAACGGAGTAGTGGAAGTAAGCCTCGATGAAACTCGTCGTCAATGCTCCGTTCACTCATCATCGGATGGTCTACATTAAATGGGCTTGCCCGGGTGTACGCCAACTCCAACATCGGTTACAGCAGCGTCAAACTGACGTTGACCTCCTTAGTGGCCTTCACGCCCCCGTTGCTCCCGTATGCCGACAAGCTCGTTTTTGATGTGTTGCAGACTCGGTTCTTCTGGCACCGCAACAAGGAGTGCAGGCCAGGGTCTCGATAATGTCCATCCAGGTTGGAGCAATTGTCATGAGCCTCACTCTCTATGGTTTTGATGGCAGCCCATACGTACGCACGGTAAAGATGCTGCTAAAGGAGAAAGGTGCGGAGTTCAATCAGCTACAAGTAAACGTGATGAAAGGTGAGCCGCATTCACCGGAACATCTTGCACGTCATGCATTCGGCAAGGTGCCGGTAATTGATCACGATGGATTCAGGGTGATCGAAACGGCGGCGATCATGAGTTACCTGGACGAGGTCTTGCCTGGGACTTCGCTTACCCCAAAAACGCCACGGGATCGAGCCAGAAGTCATATGGCTCAGTCAATCTACGACTCCTATGGCTATGGCTCGATGGTTCCAGTCTTCGGTTATTACCTGTTCCCCGACTTTATCGGAGGACAGAACGATGCCTCCCGCCTCCAAGGCATCGAAAAATCCAAACTGGTGCTAACCGAGTTGATGAAGATCAAAGGCAGTGATCCTTTTCTTGCCGGCCCGGCATTGAGCATTGGCGATTTGTACCTGGCACCGGCGTGCGCTTATCTGGCGATGACTCCGGACGCGGAGCAAGTATTTGCCATCAGCGGATTCGCTGACTGGTGGAATCGGATTCAGGCACTACCCAGCTTCAAAGCCACACCACCGCAGTAGGTATGTGGTTGGTCACCCTTGCGAAAGCCAAGCATGCGAACACCCTGGAATAAGCACTGAAAATTCCCCTTTGACGTTTTTACACATCCTCGATAGAGGTTGTGTAAAAACGTTTTTTAAAGCTCGCATCCAGCCTGTTTCTTGGGTGTGAAGCAATGTTCTGCTGGTTGCTCGATAGCATCCAAGACCGATATACAATGTACGCATAAGCGGGGCCTATAGAGGGAACCTCCCATGCTGCTACGACACTTGCGCTATTTGTTGGCTGTCGCCGATAACGCCGGCTTCACCCGCGCCGCCGAGGCGCTGCATGTTTCCCAGCCAACCTTGTCGCAACAGATCCGACAATTGGAAGAGACGCTCGGCGTAGTGCTGTTCGACCGAACCTCGCGCACGGTAAAACCTACCGATGCGGGGCAGGCCTACATCGAATGTGCGCGTCGAGTATTGGTTGAGTTGGAAGCTGGCAAGCGCGCATTGCACGATGTGAAGGATCTGTCCCGCGGCACCCTGCGCCTGGCCATGACACCGACGTTCATGGCTTACCTGGTAGGACCGTTGATGCGCGACTACATGGCTCTCTATCCAAATATCCATCTGGAGATCTTTGAACTCTCCATGGCCGATATCGAAACCGGCCTGGCGGATGACTCACTGGATATCGCCATTGCGTTTGATGAGGTGCGAAACCCGGACATCGAAACGATCCCAGCGTTTATTGAAACCCTGGGGCTGGTGGTGGGGCGGGATCATCCGTTGTACGACTGTAAGAAACCGTTGACCGCCGAGCAGGTCGCTCAATTGGACTTTGCGTTGCTGACTCCCGACTTCGCCACCCGCATCTGTATTGACGAGTACTTCGCCAAGACGCAGATCACACCCAAGGTGGTGATCGAGGTCAATTCGGTCAACACTCTGCTGGAAGTCATGCGGCACACGGCGGTCGCCACTATTCTTCCGGAGCCCATCGCTACCCAGGACAGAGCCCTGCGCAGGATCGCGCTGCTGGACAAGGGGCCACGGCGCGGAGCCGCCCTGTTACGGCGTAAAAACAACTATCACAGCGCGGCGTCAGTCGCTTTTATGGACTTGATGCTGGGCGTGTCGGTGGGGCAGTAGGTTCGGAAAAAAATGATCATTACACGTAATGTAATGCTGGATTGTAATTGCTGGTCATTCCGCTGTTTATGAGAGGAGGGGAAGATAACTCCATCGACGCGATCACCGGGTCGAACTCAAACAACAATCGGAGCACGTCATGTCCCAGCAAGCGATCAAACTTTATCGTCACCCTTTGTCTGGCCACTCTCATCGGGTCGAACTGATGCTGTCCCTGCTTGGACTGCCAACCGAACTGGTATTCGTGGATCTGATGAAGGGTGCGCACAAAGCGCCTGACTTCCTGGCTCTCAACCGTTTTGGCCAAGTGCCGGTGATCAATGACAACGGCACCGTCCTGGCAGACTCTAACGCCATCGTGGTTTATCTCGCCGCCAAATATGGCAAGGGTCAATGGTTGCCGACCGATCCGCTAGAGCAAGCCAAGGTTCAACGCTGGTTGTCGGTGGCCGCCGGTCAAATCAATTCGGGCCCTGCCACCGCGCGATTGATCACCGTGTTTGGTGCCGGTTATGACGCCGAAGAAACGATCAAACGTTCTCATGCCCTGCTCAAGGTCATGGAGGAGGAGCTGGGTCAGAGCAAATTCCTGGCCGGCGACAAGCCGACCGTCGCCGATGTTGCCGCCTACACTTACGTGTCCCACGCACCGGAAGGTAACGTGGCGCTGACTGACTACCCGAATGTCCGTGCCTGGTTGAGCCGCATCGAAGGGTTGCAGAACTTCGTTGGCATGCAACGCACTGCTGTAGGCTTGCAAGAGGCTTGACTCGATTCAGAAGGGGCTTGCCGGGAGAATAATTCCGGTAAGCTCCTTTTCCTTGTTTCGCAGTTCTCCCAGGACGCTTTACGTACATGCTGCCAGCCCGACGGCGCGTGCCAAAGTCGCTGTAGCCGACGATACTGGCAATCAGGTCTTCCCGCTCAAGCGGCCAGATACCTCGCTGTCCTCTCATCAAGACAGGGGCGCCTATGGATCGTTTTCAAGAAATGCAGATATTCATGGCAGTAGCCGAGGAAGAAGGCTTTGCCGCCGCCGCTCGCCTGTTGAATATCTCTCCCCCCAGCGTGACCCGTGCCATCGCCGCGATGGAAGAGCGAATCGGCACACAGCTGCTTTCTCGAACCACTCGCAGCCTTCATCTCACCGAAGCGGGTCAACGCTATCTCGAGGATTGTCGGCGTATCCTCAGTGATATCGACGAGGCGGAGGAGGCGGCTGCCGGTAGTTACTCGATACCGTGCGGGCATTTGACCGTGACCGCGTCGGTGCTGTTTGGCGAGTTGTACATCGCGCCGCTGCTGGCCGACTACGTGGACCAGTTTCCTTCGGTGCACCTCAATGCCTTGCTGGTGGATCGTGTCGTGAACATGACGGACGAGGGTATCGACGTGGCGATACGCATCGGCCACTTGCGTGAGACTAATCAGCACGCCATAAAAGTCGGCGAAGTACGTCAGGTGATCTGCGGTACCCCCGATTATTTCGAACGCTACGGCAGGCCGCGTCATCCCGGTGAACTCAGTAACGCCAACATTGTCATGTCTTCGGCCAGCCATTTGCTGAGCGACTGGCAATTCGTCAACGACGGCAACGCCCTGAGCTTTCGATTTGAACCGCGATTGGTGGTCACCGCCAATCAGGCCGCGATCAATATCGCCAGCCTGGGCTGGGGTGTCACGCGGGTGTTGTCCTATCAGGTGGCCAGCCAAGTGGCGGCTGGCGAACTGGAACTGGTGCTGGAGGACTTCGAACCACCGGCGCTGCCCATTCAAGTGGTCTACCTCAAGAGCACCCGCATACCGGCAAAGGTTCGTACCTTCGTGGATTTTCTCGCGGATCGACTCGGCAAGGACTCGGCGCTCAAGGCTGTGGTGAAGGGTTCCAACTGATGGATCGCTATCATGAAATGCTGATGTTCGCAGCGTTATCGGAGCGTCCCAGTCTGGCTGCTGCGGCCCTTCGCCTGGGTGTGTCCGGACCTACGGTCGTTCGCGCCATTGCACGGCTGGAGCAACGTCTTGGCGTGCCTCTGTTAATTCGAAGCACCCGTGGGGTGTCGCTGACCGAGGCCGGCGCCGGTTTCATGGCCGATTGTTCACGCATTCTCGCAGCCATCGAAGACGCAGAGGCTTCGGCCAGGGGCTTGCACGTTCAGGCCCAAGGCAATCTCACGGTGCTGATGCCTTTGCTGTTCAGCCGTTATGTCATGACCTCGATTCTGACGGACTACATGTGTCTTTATCCTGAGGTAAAAGTCTTCGCGCAATACCATGATCGTTTTCCGAACATGAATGAAGAGGGCATCGATGTGGCGGTGCTGGTCGGCCATTTACCAAGTTCCTCATTGATCGCACGACAGGTGGGCTATGTACGCTCGATGGTATGCAGCAGCCCTGCTTATCTGGCTACTCACGGTGAGCCCGGCGTACCTGAGGATCTGCAAAAACATCGACTGGTCGCCACCCATGCTTATCGAGACAGGGTCCAGTGGGACTTCCAACACGACGGTGAGGTGAATCACTTAAAAGCCCGGGCACGGATCAGTTGCGCGACGGTACAGGCGGCCATCGATGCAGCCGCTTATGGCGCCGGCATTACCCGTTGTCTGAGCTATCCGTTGTACGAGTATTTGAACACCGGGCGATTGCGGCGTGTATTGCAGCCCTATGAGTTACCGGCGCTGCCGGTGCACGTGGTGTACCGCGAAGGGCGCAAGGCCTCGATGCGGGTGCGCAGTTTTGTTGACCACATCGTTGGCGGCCTGCGCGAGCATCCGGCCATGCAGCCGGATTTTCTTTGAACGCTTGCAGCGCACGCAACATCGGAGCTCACTGCGGGTTGGAAGCCGCCATCACCGGGTAGTCGTCTTTTTCCAGAATCTTGACCACGCCGTTCCATGCCGTTTGGGCATTTCAGTGAGCGAAATAGTGGATTGTATTTTGTGGTCGTTCTCTACATCACGGTTAAGGCGG
This sequence comes from Pseudomonas sp. V98_8, assembly GCF_029967975.1. Taxonomy (NCBI): domain Bacteria; kingdom Pseudomonadati; phylum Pseudomonadota; class Gammaproteobacteria; order Pseudomonadales; family Pseudomonadaceae; genus Pseudomonas; species Pseudomonas sp. V98_8. The sequence goes on along the minus strand of NZ_JASCAE010000042.1, from coordinate 63,634 downwards.
AGCATAAGCACACATACTTTTCCATGCTGTACAGCAGAGGTTCATGACCGATGAAACGCGTGCTTATGTTACTGGCCAACGGCGTAGAGCCTCTGGAAATGGCCGCTTTTACCGATGTGCTTGGCTGGGCCAACCTGCTGGGTGATCACCCTGTGGAGCTGGTCAACGCCGGCCTTCGCAGAAAGATCGTGACTACCTTCGGTCTCACGCTCAATCCGAGTTTTTTATTGAGCGAACTGGACTTGAGCAGCTTCGATGCCTTGGCACTGCCGGGTGGTTTTGAACCCTCGGGTTTTTACGAGGAAGCCTTGAGCGAACCCTTCCTGGCAACCATCCGGCATTTCGTCGAAGCCGATAAACCCGTTGCGAGCGTTTGCGTGTCTTCCGTGTGCCTGGGCGTGGCCGGCGTGCTGCGTGACAGGAACGCCACGACCTACCACCAGGAGGGCGGCAAGCGGAAAAACCAACTGTTGGAAACCGGTGCACGCTTTGTCGATCGCCCCGTGGTTGTCGATGACCAGATCATCACTTCAAGCGGGCCGGGCACTGCCACCGAAGTTGCATTCGTACTGCTCGAAAAAATAACCAGCGTCGAAAATGCCGCTTTCATCCGCAAGAAGATGCGCTTCGCAACCCCCGACCGTGGTTGGTACGAAACGCCGCAAGTGCCCTGAAGATGCTCGATGGTTATCCTAACGTCGCTGCTTGGCTAGAGAGAATCAGCAGGCGCCCAGCAGTGGTTCGGGCCTACGCTAAAGGGGAGCAAATTCGTCCATCTGGTCAAACTGATCAAGACAGAAAAAAGCTTTATGGGCTTCCATAGCGGGGTCGCTCCCCCCGCCGGGCGGCGGGTGAAGGGCACCTGTTTACGAATGCGTAGAGGTGATCATGAGTCAGTCGGACGCGCCAGGAGCATCCCCTTGGCATGCGGGTGAGCGTGAATTGCAGGAAAGCGTCGGCGTCGCCGATCAAATGGAGATATTCGGACGCAAGGTCGTGCGTGACTTCATGCCTGATCAGCATCGATTGTTTTACAACCAGTTGCCTTACCTGGTGGTGGGTGCGGTCGATGAACAAGGGATGCCTTGGGCCACGTTGATCGAAGGCCCCACTGGCTTCATCCATTCTCCCGATCCGCGAATGCTGCAACTCGACCGCCTGCCCGCCGAGGGTGATCCGGTTCGGGCTGCCCTTAAGCAGGGCGCTGCGGTGGGACTGCTGGGTATTGACCTGAAGACCCGAAGGCGCAATCGCATGAACGGCAACATCAGTACCGCCTCGTCAGGCGGTTTTACCGTTTCTGTGGTGCACGCTTTCGGCAACTGCCCGCAATACATTCAGTTGCGAGGCGTTGAGCCGGTCAGCCTTGGCCACACTTCAGCAAACGTAGCAGCCGAATGTCTAAGTGAACTGGATGACGCCGCAAAGTCGACCATCAGCAAGGCCGATACCTTTTTCATCGCCAGCTATGTCGACCTGGATGGCGATGCATCCCGGCGCTCGGTGGACGTTTCTCACCGGGGGGGCAATTCAGGTTTCGTCAGGATCGAAGGCAACGTGCTGACCATTCCCGATTTTGCTGGCAACCTGCACTTCAACACCTTGGGTAATTTCGTGCTTAACCCGCGCGCTGGGCTGGTGTTCATTGATTTTGAAACAGGCGACATGCTGCAAGTCAGCGGGCGTACCGAGATTATTCTCGAGGGTCCGCAGATTGCTGCCTTTCAGGGGGCCGAGCGACTCTGGACGCTGACTGTGGAACAGGTGGTCCGACGTCAGGCTGTGTTGGCCCTCCGTTGGCAGTTTGAAGGTTTTTCGCCTAACAGCCTGATGACGGGCAGTTGGGAGCAAGCTGAGGGCCGACTGCAAGCCGATAACCTGCGCGATCAATGGCGACCGCTGAGGGTGACGCGGATCGTTGACGAGAGCAGCTCCATTCGCTCCTTCTATTTTGAACCGGCCGATGGCGCGGGCTTACCGCGGTTCGAGGCTGGCCAGCATCTGCCGGTGCGCTTTTGCCTTGCTGAAGGACAGGCACCTCTGGTTAGAACCTACAGCCTGTCGAGTGCGCCGTCGGACAGTTTTTTCCGCATCAGCGTCAAGCGTGACGGACTCATCTCGTCGCACCTGCACGATCGCGTTCAGGTAGGGGATCTGGTTGAAGCCCGTGCCCCTCAAGGGCGCTTCACGGTCCAAGCCGATGAATGTCGACCGTTGGTTTTGCTGGCCGCGGGTGTGGGCGTGACCCCACTGCTGTCCATGCTGCGTGAAGTGATTTATGAAGGCGAACGAATCCGTCGCACTCGACCGACCTGGTTCATCCAAAGTGCGCGCAGCCTGAGTGAACTCGGGTTTCGCGATGAGCTGTACGAACTGGCGACCCGTGCCAAGGATAAAATTCGTGCGCTGCGACTACTCAGTCAGCCGGAAACTGATGCTCGCGTGGGTGAGGATTTTGAGGTCGCGGGGCGTGTGGATGTCGATTTGCTCAAGGCATTGCTGCCCCTGGACGATTACGACTTTTACCTGTGTGGCCCTGGTGCCTTTACCCAGGCGCTGTACGACGGTCTACGTCAGTTGCGTATTGGCGATGATCGTATCCACGCGGAGACTTTCGGTCCTTCGACCCTGGTTCGCCAACGGGATCATTTAACCCCGGAGGTCGAGCAGATGCCCGCGGCAAGCAGCCCGGTCAAGGTGCTGTTTTCGGCATCGGCGAAGGAAGCTCGTTGGGAGCCGGGTGGCGGGAGTTTACTGGAACTGGCCGAGAGCCGTGGCTTGAATCCGGACTTCAGTTGCCGGGGCGGATCGTGCGGTACATGCCGGACCCGATTGGTCAGTGGCCAAGTGCATTATCTGAACATGCCGGCCGAGATGCCGGCCGAAGGGGAGGTGCTGATTTGCTGTGCGGTGCCAGCGCAAGCCAAGGAGGGCGACGCCCCCTTGGTGCTGGATTTGTGAGCTGGCGTCATCGGTGCTCATCCCGCCATGCGCGGATTGAGTACTTTGTCGATGCCGCCTTCGCTTTCAAGTTGAGCCAAGTCATCGAAGCCGCCAACGTGCCAGTTTCCGAAAAAGATCTGCGGGACGGTACGGCGACCGCTTCGGCTGACCATTTCGTTCTTCACGTCGGCTGAGCGTACATCGTTTTCCTTGTACGCAATCCCTTTGGCATCAAGCAAGCGCTTGGCACTACGGCAGTACGGGCAGGTCGTGGTGGTGTACATAGTGACTTCAATCATGTTGAGTACTCCTGAAAATCAGAGGCTGATTTAGGCAACAGCTTTTGCTGGACGGGCATGAACGGCAACGGTGTTCGGATGCTTGACCAGTGACTTAAAGGTCTTGTTGTCGGCATCCAGGGCGTCGATTGAACCGGTCCCGATGTCGTAGACCCAGCCATGCAGATTCACCAGGCCTTTTTCCTGAGCCAGGCGCACGCTTGGATGAGTCTGAATATTGGCCAGCTGGGCGATGACGTTTTCACGCACCATGGAACTGACTTTGGCGGCTTCACTGGCGTGAGAACGCAATTCATTGATGACTTTCGCCGACTCGGCATGTTGCAACCAGCCGGCGACCGCAGGCAGGTGATCCATGCACTTGCACTTGGCGACAGCGGTCATGGCACCGCAATCGGAATGGCCGCAGATCACGATATCGGTCACGCCCAGTACGGCGACGGCGTATTCGACTGTGGCCGACACACCACCGGAATGCGGGCTGTAGGACGGCACGATGTTGCCAGCGTTACGGATCACGAACAGTTCGCCAGGCTCTTGCTGCGTCAGCAATTCCGGTACAACACGGCTGTCGGAGCAGGTGATGAACAACGTGCCTGGATGTTGCGTGGTGGCCAAGTGTTTGAACAGGTCAGTGCGTTGCGGAAATGCCTCTTTTTGGAACTTCAAAAAACCTTCGATGAGCGCTTTCATGATGTTTACCTTTCATTGAGTGCTGAGTGAGTGACAATTAGTTGGTACAGCCGCTACCGATCACGTTGTATTCCAGGATGTGGATTTCACCGTGCAAATCGCGGTAAGTCATTTGCACTGGCGTCGGGCCACAGACATCAGCCGTCGGGGTGATGTGAATGACTTTGGCGACATCCAGGTGCATGCCATACGCATATGGAACGGCCTCAGGTGCTACAACAGCTTCCTGTGCGTAGGCTGACAGCGAAGCCGTCAGGGCCAGGGCGAGAAACAGAATTTTTTTCATGACGATTCCTCCATTCAAATGTGGTGATTGATAGAAAAGGGTTAAGAACTTTGTTGAAGCAGGCCCGCAAGGCTGCGGGCCGATTTACAGGTCCGGTTGCATCCTTAGAAAGGACGCAGTGGCAGGAACTTGCCATCGAGGGTGATCACCGCACGGTGACCGCCTTCTGGGTCTTCGACTTTCTTCATGTCCAGTTTGAAGTTGATGGCGCTGATAATGCCGTCACCGAACTGTTCGTGAACCAGAGCTTTCAGGGTGGTGCCGTAGATCTGGATCATTTCGTAGAAGCGGTAGATGGTTGGATCCGTCGGGACACCCGACAGGCTGCCGCGCAGCGGGATGACTTGCAGGCGGGCAACCGAGTCGGCGTCCAGATCCAGTTTTTCACCGATCACTTTGGCAGCAGCTTCAGGCAGCGGGTGCTGACCGAGCAGGGCGGCGGTGACATAAGCCAAGCCGAGGCCGGTGCCTTTGGTCACGTCTTCAAAGGACAGGTTCTTGCGAGCTTTGGCGTCCAGAATTTTCGCGGTCAGCTCAAGGCTGGTGTCGTTGTAAGCGTGGGACTGTTGCATGGTGTTTCTCCTATCGGGTTTGCTTGGTTGGCGTTACTAGGTTGGTTTTGCTTGGGTGTGAAGCAATCTTCTGCGGTTATCTCGATAGCGTCCAAGACCGATATACAATCCTTCGCATAAGTCCTACCTATAGATGCATTTCGAAGTGCTCATGAACGTTGAAAACTCAGAGGCGCTGCTGTTGATTCCCCAACGGATATCCGGTTTGGATTGATGTAGCCGAGGCAAGCATCTGAGGGGCGGGCGCAGCCATGCGTTTTGTCTTGCCTCTGCATGCGCACAACTTGCCGTTGTTGCATCGTCGGGAAACCAAACTGGTGGTGGCGCTTAAAGGCGGATTGGATATTCGTGCTGGTCGACGACGGATTGCGTTGCTTGAGGAAGACGAGGCGATAAAGCTCGATACCGGAATCGCTTACCGAATCCATCAGTACGGCAGTGCTTTAGCCTGGCGCGATTGAACAGGAGTGGACGTCAGAGCCGGGTTTGCCGAATCACTGGTTTAATCAGTGCATGAACATATCTGACATAGCACCTGATTTAACATAATATACATTATGCGTACTGTTATATACGCACGTGTGAGCGTGTAGTGGTCAGATTTGAAGCCTGGCTCACAACCTCTTCGACTCCAGATCGGAATCCGATAGCTGCTCCTGCGACGGCATTGCGTAACACACGATGAACAGATCTTTGCAGCCCAGTTCGCGATACCAGTCCACCACGTCATCAATCAGCTCGTCCAGGATCCCGATCAAGATGTCGTCGGAACCTTTCGCGGCACTTTTCTCGTATCGATAACGCGCCTTGGTGAAAACGTCGCGATATTTCTCGATCCAATGATCTCGACGATCAAGCCGAACTCGTTGCCGGATCGGTTCAGGGATCGCATAAAACAGCGTCAGCAGATCGTGCTTATTTGGGTATCTGCGGTTAGCCGGAACTCTCTCTGCTGTTTTCAAATACGCGTGTGCAGCCTCAACCGCATCGTCGTCCAGTTTTTAGGTTTCATTGACCTGGCCAAGCTTGTCATCCGGCTTTGATATGAAGCTTTTCAGGACGATTTCCATGCCGATTGCAGCATTAACCTGGGCAATGTCCAGCATGTCATGACCACGCCTAAGTTTTATTGCAGCCTTCAAATAACGGTAAGCGCTCTCAACCATCCATGGCGTCAGATGCGGCGGCAGCAGGCTTACTTCCGATTGAAATTTTCAACCAGAGCTTAACTCGAACGGATCTCGTGCGTTTAATGTTGAGATGAACTCGCCCCTTCAGCTGCCCGCTCCGTTATGACCAAAAAGAATAACTAAACTAAATGTCTGTTTAGTTGAGTTACTAATAGCCGATTTAAGCATCACTGATGTAAAACCGCCCTCCTCTAAGGCTAGACAATACGCTGGGAATATAAAACTGGATTCAGACACCGCTTTTAGCCTCTGAAAATCTCGAATGGTTCAATCCTCAATACCTTGCGGATGCCCAGGTAACTGGAAAACCCGGCGATGAGAAGGACCAGGCCAAAAGCCAAACCCAGATTCCAGAAGGTAATAATCGCCGCGTAATTGGGTAAATACGTCCGTACAAGGGCAATCATCAGGGTGACCAGGCCGATGCCCAATCCATAGCCGGTCATGGCCGTGAACAGCGCCATGAACAGGATCATGTACACCAGCTCTCGCCTTTTGGCACCGATTGCCCGAAGAGCAGCGAATTTGTCCAGGTTTTCCAGGATAAAACTGTAGAACGTTTGACCGGAAATCGATAAGCCGACCAGAAAGCTGATGGCCGTCATCATCAGGATGTTAGTGCCCACCCCGGTCTGATAAATGTAGTAATTGGCGATGCGCTGGTTGAATTCAGCCCGGGTCAGCGCGATGTAGCCTAACTGCGCGACTTGTTGCTTGATGGCCGCCTCAGCCCGCTTGCTCCTGGGCTTGAGCAAAATGTAAGACACCGTGAAACGGGTGGTGGGTATGTATTCGATGGCGCGCCGGTAGGTGGTGTAGAGCGTCGGCACGCCAGTTAATCCGCCGACCAGAACCTTGGCAATGCCGACGATGGTGCCGCGGTGGTCATTGAGTTCAAAGGTGGTGCCGATGCGGGGGTTGCCCAACTTCGCAAACTCGGCATCGTGAACCATGATGAAGGCGTTTTCGGCGTAAATATCCTCGATGACCCCCTGCTCCAGCTCCGGGCGGCCGAGCAGGCTCGTATCGTCCAGCCCGATCACGCTGACCCCCTGGTAAGTGCCGTCGTTGAGCCGCACCTGTGCACTACCGATGAAAATCGGCACCGCGTATTCCACTTGCTTCATGCTGCGCACCGCATCGAGCAGGTAGTCAGGCAGTGGGGTGACGATGGTAGGTGTGTTCACCGCCGGATCGATGATCCACATCGGTGCCCCGATGTTGGTCACCGTTGAATAAGCACGGTTCAGGATACCGGCGAACATGGCAGTCATTTGCATCATCAGGAACACCGAAAAGGTGATGCCCACCAGCAGAGCGGAAAACTTGGCGCGATCATTGACCAGGAGCTTGTACCCGATGCGCAGCAGGCCGGCGTATTTCATGGCGCTGGCCTGCCGCCGCCCGCATCCGCGCGGTTCCACCAACCGCCGCCCAGGGCAATGAACAGGGCCACGGTGTCCTGATAACGCTGGGCCAGCGCCTGCAAATAGGCAATGTTGACCTGATGCAGCTGCACGTCGGCCACTAACAGATCCAGATAAGTCACCAGTCCCGAGCGATAGTTGGCCTGCAATAATCTCAAGGCCTCTTGCGCCGAGGCCTGCGCTTCAGCCTGCTTTTGCAGTGCCACTGCATCGAACTCCAGCGCTTTAAGCACATCGGCCACCTGCGCGAACGATTCCAGCACCACTTGCCGGTAATTGGCTGATGCTTGCTGGTAGGCGTCGATGGCGGCCTTGCGGCCAAACCACAGGCGACCGCCCTGGAACAATGGGATGTCGACCGCGTGACCGATGCTCCAGAGTCGTCCACCGTCGGCGAACAGCGAATGGGCGGAAGAGCCGGCCGTACCGTAGGTACCGGTGAGGCTGAAACTGGGGAACATCGCCGCCGTGGCCACCCCGATGGCAGCGCTCGCCTGGTGTAATTGCGCTTCGGCAGCCAGGATGTCCGGGCGCTGGCGAACCAGCATGGAAGGCAGGCTGACAGGCAAATCTTCGGGCAGCATGAGCTCCGACAATCGGATCTGCGGGAGTTCGACCTGGCTCGGTGCGACGCCTTCGAGCGTGGCCAGCAAATGCTCGGCCTGGCTAACTTTTTGTTTCAGGGCTGGCAATTGGGCCTGGTTGGCGGCAATCAGGCTTTTCAGGCTGAGAGTCGCCGAGTACGGCACCGTACCGCCACGCACTTGTGCTTCGGTGGAACGAAGCTGCTGAAGTTGCAGGTCGATGAGTTGCTCCGTGGCTTCAATCTGCGCGGCATAGGCGGCGCGGGCGATTGCGGCATTGACCACATTGGCTGTCAGGGTCAGGTAAGTCGCCTGCATCAACCAGGTCTGCTGATCGACCTGTGCTTGCAGCCCTTCGACGGTACGCCGCGCGCCGCCAAACAGGTCGAGGGTATAACTGATCGTGCCGCTCAATGTCAGCAGGTTAAAGATCGAATCGGTTGTCGTCAGCCCCTGCCGGACGGCACTGTTACGCTGGCGACTGGCCTCGAAGCGAGCATCCAGCCACGGGTAGAACACCCCATTGCCGGCCATGAGCAGGTGCTGGCTCTGCCGCAGACTGGCCTGCGCGGCTTGCAACGTCATGTTTTGGGCAATCGCCTGCTGCACAAGGGCATCCAGCGACGGGTTGCGAAAAAGTCGCCACCAGTACGCCGAGACATCGGCACCGGCACTGAAGCGTTGCGTCCGGCCCTGTGCCGCCACGGTATTTGGCAAGGCATCGCGCACATAGCCCTGTTGCGTGGGCGCTGAGGGGCGGGAAAAATCCGGCCCGACGGTGCAGGCACTGGTCAGCAATAACAGGCACAGGAGGCGTCCGCAGGCGGCCCATAGGCAACCGCGGCGTGGCCTGGTCATTGCTCTTTCTGACCTATGAAGACATCGACCAACTGCCCTGGATACACCATGGACAGGTCTTTTTTTTCAAAGCGAAAAATAACCGCCAGTACCCTCAGGTCGACTTTCTCCTGACGGTGATTGGACAGCTCTATTTTCGGCGTTACGTAGGGTTGCACCCGCACGAACTCGAGCGGCACGCGGATATCCGTGCCATGGACCAGCATCTGCGCCCGTATGCGCTCGGGCGGGGGTAAACGGGCAATCAGGATCTCGTCGACGTAACAGCGCACCGCCAGGTAATCCTGTTTGCCACTCATCACTATCAGCGGGCTGAACGCCTGGGTATACACGTTGTAGGCGCCCTGGGGAGAAACATAGCTGCCCACCGAACTGTTGACGGCCAGAACCACCCCGTCCGTGGGTGCCTTTATCACGTACTGCGCCAACGTCGCCGCCGACGACTTTAACGCGGCTTGAGCCTGGGCCATCTGATTTTTCGCGGTGTCGAGGCTGTCTTTGCTGATGGACTTCGGATCAATGGCGTAGGACGCCAGCCGTTTGTTGTACTGGTCCCGAGCGGTGGTCAAATTGGCCTGCGCCAATTCGAAATTGGCCTTGGGGACAGCGTCGTCCAGGGTCGCCAACGGCATACCGCGGCTGACCGCTTGCCCCTCGTACACCATCAACTGAGTCACAGGCCCGGCCACCTGCGGGTAGATCACGATATTGTTACCACCGGGCTGCTCGCTTTCGATAATCCCGTTGGCATAAATGGCGGTGTCGTAGGTGCTACTCGCCGGTGCGAATGTTGGCGGCAGCGTGTGCGGTGTACGACCGAACAGGTATGCGGCAATCAAACCGCCCAGCACACCGAGCACCGCCAGCATGAACAGCAGCGGTTTTTTCACGGCGAAGTTCGCTTGGGCTCGGCGATGCGGCCATCTTCCATGCAGATGATGCGATCGGCGTATTCATTGATCCGCGTGTCATGCGTGACAATCAGAATGCATCGTTGCTGATTGAGGATATGAGCCTTGACGAAGGCAATGATCATCTTGCCGGTATCGCCATCAAGGGACGCGGTGGGCTCATCCAGAATCAGGATCGGCGGTTTGCCGACAATGGCACGCGCGATGGCAACTCGCTGTTGTTCACCGCCGGAAAGCTTGACCGGCAGGATATCCGCGCGATCCTTGAGGCCAACGATCTCAAGGCTCGCCCTCGCCTGTGCGATGGCATCGTTCCAGTCGTAATGCTGGAGAATCAACGGAATGGCGACATTCTCGGCAACGGTCAACCGGGTGAACAGGTGATAATCCTGAAACACAAAGCCGATGTCGTTCAGGCGCAGTTGCGCCAACTGTTCGCTGTCCAGGCTCCAGATATCCTGGCCATTGATCGTCACCGTGCCGGCATCCGGGCGCAAGATTCCGCTAATCATGCTCAGCAGCGTGGTTTTGCCGCTGCCCGAAGGTCCGACGATAAACACCATCTCACCGTATTGAACAACCAGCGCCACATCATCGACGGCCTTCATGCGCGCACTCCCCTCGCCAAACCATTTACTCAGCCCGCGTGACACGATGGCTGGATGATCCGCAGGAGTAACCATGGCGGTGCTCATCATCTCTCCTGCCATACGGGCGAATACAAAAGCGCGTTATGGCGATCAATCGGCACGTGCAAGTTCGATGTCGCAATACTCCGGCACTGACACCGACAACCCAATTGCGGGCTGATGATATGTCGACGCAGTCGTTCACATGATCGCCGCGTGGAGCAGCCCCCTCCCCTACATCCAGTTTCTACAAAGGCCCAATACGCGCGCCTGTAACGCCGCTTCTATACCGCCAGAATGCTGCACGGCGCCTGGTACAGGATGTGCTCGGTGGTGCTGCCCAATAACTTGCCCAGACCATGGGACTGGACTTTGCCCATGACGATCACATCCATTTGATGGTCGTGGCTAAACTCATTCAAGACTGCGATCGGGTGTCCTTCTATGAAATGTCGGCGATCGGACGGCACGCCGAACTGGTCGGCCAGCGCCAGAAAGGCTTTTTTCAGATCCCTGCCGAGCGCCTTGGTCAGTTCAGCAAGGGTAAGGCCGTCATAGTCCGCCAGGTACGCTGCCGAGATGGTGCAGGCGTACAGCAGATGCAGCTCGGCATCGCACTGCAGGGCAAGGCTACTTGCCTGCTGGATGATCCGTTCGTTCAACGTGTTGTCGGCGGGCGTGGTATCGGTGACCTCGACAGCAGCCACCACTTTGCGTGGTAACACGTGCCGGCTGCTTCCCACCAGATACACCGGCACTTGGCAATGGCGCAGCAGCTGCCAATCCAGCGGGGTGAAGATTGCCCGTTTGAATGCCGACTCGTGCCGGATTTGCTTGATCAGCAGATCAGGTTGCATGTCGGTCACATAATCGATGATGTCCTTTTCCATATCTTCAGCCCACGTCAGTTGCGTGGTCACTGTAATCCCCCTGCCATGCAACGGGGTGGTCTGCTCATTGAGCCAGTCGCGATGGGGTCGCAGGCAATCCTCACGAAGCTGTAACCTGTCGCGCTCCTCAAGCATCCACAACCCTTTTATAGCGGGAACAAGTGCCAGGATATGCAGACTGGCGCCGCTGGCCCTGGCCAGCGCCATCGCATGTTGTGCCGGGTATTGGCGCAGCGTCGGATCGATTATCAGCAACAAGCGTTGATACTGGCTCATGACAGGTCCTCCAGTCAGATGAAAGTCCTACATGGACGAGTGCCCGAGCGCCCCGTCCCAGGCGTCCAGCCCTTCCAGTTACTCAGCATTCAGACAGTCGCTCATGTATTTCTGCGCCCATGAGCCAACCCCGCCACTTTTTTTGATTTTGAAAGTCTGCCCTGCTTGCGACTTGATCTACATCAAGTCTGCGATCCCTTGTTCCAGCTGAATCGAATGGCCGGGTGATGTTGTCTAACGCTGACATAAGCTTTGATCCCGTTCTGTATGCCTGTCCCCGACACCGCGCAGAAACGACTTCAGCGCTGATAGCGACCGAGTGTTGAGCACGTTATGGGGTTCCAGCCAGGCTCGACGTGCCTGCGCGACCCCGAAACGCAACTGGGAAAAATCAGCCGTGCGATGCGCATCCGAATTGATGCTGATCAGCACGCCTTGATCCTTGGCGATTTGGCATTGCAGATCGAACAGGTCCATGCGCTGCGGCTGCGAATTGAGCTCCAGACAGCAGCCTCGCTCAGCGGCAGCCTTGATGATGGCGAGGAGGTCCAGGTTCAGCGGCTCGCGCTCATTGATCAACCGACACAGTGGGTGCGCCAGGATCGTGAAATAGCGATGTTCGATAGCCCTGAGCAGGCGCCGGGTTTGCTGGCGTCGAGTCAAATTGAAATGACTGTGGACGGCACCCACCACGAGGTCCAGGCGCCCCAGAATATCGTCTGGCAGATCCAGGCGACCGTCTTCGAGAATGTCGACCTCGACACCCTTGAGCAAGGTCATGCTCTGCAACCGGCCATTGAGCGCATCGATCTGGTCGATCTGCTGCAGCAACCGGTCGCCGTCCAGACCATGGGCCACCCTGAGGGAATGGGAGTGATCGGTGATTGCCAGGTATTGCAAGCCCGCGGCCTGCGCCGCAAGCGCCATATCTTCCAGGCTGTTGCCGCCATCCGACTCACGGGTATGGGCATGCAAGTCACCTTTGAGATCGCTTGATTCGATCAGTCTGGGCAAGCGATTGGCCAGCGCCGCTTCGATTTCACCGCGATTCTCGCGAAGCTCCGGCACTATCCAGGGCAGGTCCAGCGCCCGATAAACGTCGACTTCAGTGCCACTGTCCAGACGTCGGTTTTCCTTGAATACCCCGTATTCACTGAGTTTGAGCCCCTTCTTCTGTGCCCTTTGGCGAATCGCGATGTTGTGCGCCTTGCTGCCAGTGAAGTACACCAGGGCCGCGCCATAGACCGCAGGTTCAATGACCCGTAGATCCACTTGCAGGCCTGTTCCCAGGAGAACGCTGGCACGCGTTGGCCCTTGAACCAGCACGGTGGCTACATCCGGGTACTTGATGAACTGCGCGGCAACCTTCACGCCAGGTGCGGCAGCAACGAGGATGTCGATATCGCCGACCGTGTCGCGCATGCGTCGCAGGCTTCCGGCCACGGTCGCTTGCTCGACACCCGGGATCTGCTCCAGATAACGCGCCAGCCGCTCTGCCAATGGCTCGACATGGGCGAGCGGTAAACGCCGTTCCTTGCCGATTCCTTTCTGCGCGGCACTCAATAGCCGGGCCTCCAACTTTTCACCAAAGCCTGGAAGATGGCGAATGCGCCCCTTTTCAGCGGCCAGACATAACTGTTGTACGGTTTCGATTCCAAGATCGTGATAGAGGTGCCGGACCCGCTTCGGACCCAAACCGGCGATAGATAGCAATTGGGCCAACCCCTTTGGCAAGGTGGCGCGCAACCGTGAGTGCAATGCGCAATCGCCGGTGGTGACGATTTCATTGATCTTGCAGGCCAGGTCAACACCGATCCCGGACAGTTTGGGCAGTGGTTCGCCACGCGCGATGATCTTCGCCAGATCGACGGTCAACGCCCTCAGGGTTCGCGAAGCGTTGCGGTAAGCCCGAATCCGGAAAGGGTTGGCATCCTCCAACTCGAGCAGGTCGGCAATATCATCGAAAATCGAGGCAATCTCGTCATTCGCGGTGCCCTGGCCGAGCGATGAAGGCGCAAGGGTGAGCAATGGCGCGTGTGGTGATCCGTCCGGCCGCGGCATGGGGAAATCCCGCTGTTATGGGCATCGATGCCAACAGCATTGCCGATCCCGATGTCTGCTCCTTGATGTAGATCAGATGCGCCCAACGAACGGTCCCGACGACCGGATAGCCGAAGAGGCCGGGCAGTGCTTCCCAGGGGCGATCGTCCTGCCCAGCCCGTGGGCGTCGCAAGTCAGCCTATCCAGCAAACCTGCGGCTCCTTGTGCGTGACGGGCATTGGCGTGGACTTCGGATGGCCGATGATGATCGGTGCCACCGGCACCCACTCTGTGGGCAAACCAAGGGCATTCTTTCCCTGGGGCGTGTTGAGAAAACCCTGGGCAAAACCGATCCAGCAGCTCCCCAGCCCTTGAGCATAGGCAGCGAGCATCAGATTCTCGGCAGCCAGTGAACAGTCTTCAACGATCCACTGGCCGGGGGCGTTTGCCGAAATCAGGATAAGCACAGGCGCATGATAGAAAATCTGGAAACTGTCATCGTTGAGCAACGATAAAAAGTGCCCGGAGTGCAATCCTGAAGGCAAGGCCTCGAGCATGTAAGCCTTGGCTTCGCGCGAAATCCGATCGAGCAATGCCTGGTCACGTAATACCGTGAACGTCCAGGGCTGTTGGTTGACTGCGCTGGGCGCCTGAATCGCGGCATTGATCAAACGGCCTATGAGCGCTTTATCAACAGCTTCAGTCGTGTACTCGCGCGTAGAGCGACGGCCGTAAATCGCCTCATCGATATTCATGGGTGCAAACCTCAAGAAGTTTGTTCATAACGTCGTCCAGCCAATGGGGTGGGCTGTTGATTTACATCAAGTCTGCGCACTCGTTTCGTCCGATGGCGTGCGGCCCTGCGAATGGCCTCGCAACGCTGGAAATTGATCTGCATCAAATTGACGAAGCGTGCTGATCGCACACTGAGCGTGGATTGTTTTTTTCCCAATGGCCGAGGAGAACCACGATGGATAAGTATCAGCAGAGCCACAAAGACAAGTTGTTCAAAGCCTCTACCCATGATCCTTATTGCTCGCAGCGGGTTGAAGGCTCAGCCATTTGTTCGCAGTGTGGTGCGGTGTATCACGCCGGGAACTGGACCTGGAGTCGTCCTGAAAATACCGTGGTGCATGGAGCCAAAGACACTACCTGCCCGGCTTGTCGACGCGTCGCGGACGACATGCCTGCGGGCACCCTCACCTTGTCGGGCAGCTTCTTGCAAAAGCATCGAGATGAAATCATTCACCTGATGGAACATACGGAAAAGGCGGAGAAAGCCGAGCATGCCCTGGAGCGCATCATCAAACTGTCGGACTCCGCGGATGACCTGATCGTGACCACGACCGGCATCCATCTGGCGAATCGCTTGAGTCATGCGCTGGAAAGTGCTTTCAAAGGGAAATCCGATTACCGGTACGGTGCGGATCAGTATGGCGTGAGCATCCACTGGACGCGCGACGAGTAGGGCCGAATGCGTAAGTTTTCCGAGGAAAAAACGCGCCAGTAAAAAATACCGGTGAGCCTTGGCAAGCGTGGATGCGACCATTCAGCCCGCCGCCCCACGCTCAATCGCAACGTTGTTCCAGGCCTGGGCAACGCAGGCTCAACGAAAACTGGCGCGCGAAGGCCTTGGTGGCGCCGTATACGTGGTCACGGCTTTGGCCGGGGTCAACCTGATGGCCGGTTTCATCCAGCCCAGCAGTGCTTGATCAACCTGGGGCGATTTCCCAGGCCAAGTGCCGCAACAGGCCTCGGCGGTGGCGCAACTGCGCGACCACCTCACCGGGCCAGGCGGCGAACGCAGGCACGATTTGCAGTATGTCACTCAAGCGTCAGGCGCTTGGCCAGTTCGGCGTCTGGCTTCCACAGGGCGTTGATACAGGCCTCTCCGTCTTCCTCCGTTACAGGCTCGAGTGACTGCGGATCCAGTAGGTGGCTGTCGACCAGCGCAATGCGCACGACGCCGTTTTTGTTGAGCAGTGTTTGTGCCTGACACTCGCACAAGGATCGCGATAGGGCTTCGATGGGAGGCTCTATCTCGGCTTTTTCCAGCTCGATCTCGAAACGCGCGGAGCAAGAGCTCACCAATTCCCTCAATGTATGGGCAGCAAAGTGATACGCCATGAAATAACCCGCCGGCAATGCCAGCGAGATCAACAGCAGGTAGGTTGCGTCACGTTTCCAGAGCCTTTTGCCGGGCCGACGCAGGTTTCCTATTGTCGCTCCCCTGCTCCGCCACCAACCTTGCACCGCGTGAATCCCGATCAGCTTGTTGATGTTCATGACCCAGCGCCCTTACCCATCCATGACACCAGCATGCGGCCGATAACAGGATGCCCATTGATTTAGATCAATCTGGCTGCACCCGAGCAGCGCTGGCGTGATCACGTCATGTCCAGCCCGCACTTCGCTTACACCTTTTCGCCCTGTCAGCCGCTCATTGCCTGGCCCCGAGTGTCGCCATGTACTGCGCGACCGACTGGGCATCCACCTGAGACAGCGCATGATCCACCTGCTGCATCGGAGCCCCGTGGGGACGCTGCACACTTTGCTGAAGCCGCAGGATCTGGCGAGCCATGTACATCGCATGCTGACCCGCCACCCGTGGAACCTGCCCATTGCCCCGCCCATCCGCACCATGGCAGCTGCTGCATGCGGCGACGCCCGCCTGCGGCAAGCCCTGGCGGAAGATCGATTCACCGCGCGCATCCGGCGTATCGGCTTGCGCCTTCATGGCACTCTGGCTCGAAAAATAGTCGGCCAGTTCAACAATCTGAGTCCCGGTCAAATGGGTCAATCCGCCCATGTAGCGATTACCGGGTACATCGGTGTGGCCATGCTGTGTGAAGTCGGTCAGCTGTGAGATCAAATAGTCCTTTTGCTGGCCAGCCAGCTTTGGAACAAGGGGCGAGACAGACTCCCCCGTCAGCCCGTGGCACAACGAACACAGATTGTCGGCCATGGCGATCGCGGACATCGGTGCCGTTTCTGGCGCCCCGCCTTCGTTGGACCCGGTGCAGCCCATGAGCGTGGTCAGGCCAATGGCCAGGAGGGTGGGTGACCGGTTGTCAGTACGCTGCATGCCCTTGACGTTCATGACCTGTACCCCTGAAGTGCGCTTTCAACTATTTTCGCCCGGCGATCGCACCTGCAATTGACAAACCTCAATCAATCCTGCGGAGCGCGTTGCAGCAATGGTGCTCCCCCACCTGCTTCATCGAGCGCATGGGCTACGTCTGGCTCGAGGGCCCGTCGGCGCTCGACTGGCGCCTTTGTCCCAGGTAGGCGATGAGCTTGTCCAGGGTATCCACCTGGCGATAATCGGCTTCGGGAATGGCGACACCCAGGCTGCGATTCAGCGCCTCGATGAAACGCAGCCAATCCATGGAGTCCAGGTCCACCTCTTCACGCAATAACCGATCAGTGTGCAGCTGTTCGACTTCGACTTCCGGGGCGATGCCTTTCAATGCGCGCAGCACCTCATTGCGGAGCACTTGCGAATTCATGTGCGCCTCCTCAAAGAGCCTGCGGTGTTTGCAAGAGACGACGCACTTCACTAAGGAAACGCGCCCCATAATGACCATCGCTGACCCGATGATCGGCAGACAAACTGCCAATGACGGTGGGCACGACGCACAGTTGGCCCTCCCTCACCCAAGGCCGTTCGCTGATACGCCCGAAGCCGACCAAGGCAACCTGGGGCGGGTAGATTACCCCCAGCACGCTGTCCACCCCCTGATCGCCGAGTTGCGTCACGGTAATCCCGGCGCCGCCCAACTCAGAGCTGCGCAAGGAGCCGCTGCGCGCCCGTTCCACCAGGCTGGCCAGTTCACTCATCAGGTGGGTCAGGGTCGCATCCGCCACTTGATGCAGCACCGGGGCGACCAGGCCGCCCTGACGCAAGTTTATGGCCACGCCAAGGTCGATATCGCGTGCCGGCTTGAAGGCGTTGTCCTGCCAGACACCATTGAGTTGGGGATAGTCACGCAACGCCAGTGCCACCGCTTTGAGCAACAAGACATTAGGCAACAGGCGTTCTTGCAGAGTGCTTTGTGCGTTGTGCTCCTGCAACCAGCCCATGGCCTTGTCCAAAGCGATGGTTTCGCTCAGGTAATAGTGGGGGATCTCGCGTTTGGATCGACTCATGACGGCGGCGATGGTCTGGCGCATGGCCTGTTCATGATCGGGTTCATGCGTCAGGTGGGCGGCCACTTCGACATCTTCCAGGGTGATAGCGCCTTGCGCCCCGTGGCCTTTCAATTGATCAACATCGAGTCCCAACTCGACAGCGCGCCGACGCGCCGCAGGAGAAATACGTGGGCGGCGACCCGACAGGTCTTGCGCCTCGTTCACCAGGGGCGCTTCTGGCGATGTCCGCCTTACGCTTTGCGGATCCTCCCCTGGCTCCAGCAACAGTGCGATGGGTGTACCGACAGGTATCTTGGTACCGATGTCGACCAGCAGTTGCAGGACGGTGCTTTCATGCAAGCACTCCACGTCGATGGCCGCCTTGGCCGTATCGACGACGGCAATCACCTGCCCAGGCTTAACCTTATCACCAGGTTGTATTTTCCATTCCAGTAGCGTGCCTTCATCCATGTCGGCACCCAGCGACGGCAGTTTGAACTCGATCATGGATGACTCTCCAGATTCAACCCGGCAGCCGGCAGGCTGCAGCAATCAGGTTTTTTTTCCTTGGCACAGTTCGTGAGCGGCGGTGATGATCGACGCCACTTGGGGCAGCGCCGCCTCCTCCAGATGCCGTGGATAAGGGATTGGCACTTCGGCGCTGCACACCCGCGCCGGGGGCGCATCGAGCTCGTAAAAGCCTTGCTCGACGATCCGGGTGATGATTTCCGCCGACAGACTGCCGCTGCACCATCCCTCATCGACTACCAGGGCACGGTGGGTCTTGCAGACAGAAGCCAGGAGCGTTGCGTCATCCAGGGGGCGCAGGACCCGCAGGTCAATGACTTCGCACTCGATGCCCTCCCCGGCCAGTTCCTCGGCGACCGCCAGGGCCTTGCCCAACGAGCCGCCATACGTGATCAGGGTCAGATCGCTGCCGGCCCGGCGAACTTTGGCGCGACGGATGTCCATGGTTGCCCATTCGCCGGCATCGCCTTCCAGGTTGTACAGCTGCGCATGTTCGAATATCAGCACCGGGTCGGGGTCGAGCAGCGCGGGCCAGAGCATGCCGCGTGCATCTTCGACGGTCGCCGGCGTCAGGATCTTCAATCCCGGAATATGGGCGAACCAGCCTTCGAGGCTATGTGAGTGTTGGGCAGCCAGCTGACGACCAGCCCCGGTCGCCATGCGCACAACCAAGGGCACCGAGAATTGCCCGCCTGACATATGCCTCAGGGTCGCCGCGGTATTCATCAGGGGGTCGAGAGCGAGCAGGCTGAAATTCACCGTCATGATTTCGACGATTGGCCGCATGCCTGCCAACGCCGCGCCGATACCGGCCCCGACGAAACCCAGTTCGGACAGTGGCGCGTCGCGGATACGCTCGGGGCCGAAGGCTTCCAGCAATCCAAGGGACACCGCATAACTGCCGCCATAACGCCCCACGTCTTCGCCCATCAGGAACACCCGCGGGTCCCGCTGCAGGGCGTCACGCAACGCTTCGCGCAGCGCTTCGCGATAGGTCATGGACAGGCTCATGGCGCAGGCTCCGGCGCAGGTCCCGACGTATAGACATCGTGGGACAAATCCTCGATCGGCTCCCATGTGCCTTTTTCGGCGAAGGCGATGGCGTCTTCGACCTCGGCGTCGACCTGGGCCAGGATCGCCAGAAAACCCGGTTCATCCAGCAGCCCTTCAGCCTTGAGTCGCGTGCTGTAGGTGTGGATGGGACCTCGGGTTTTCCATTGTTCGATTTCTTCCCGGGAGCGATACAACTGCGGATCGAACATCGAGTGGGCCCGAAATCGATAGGTCCGAAACTCCAGGAAAAAGGGCCCCTGCCCTGCGCGGATGTGTTCAACCGCGTCACGGGCGGCTTCATGCACCGCGATCACGTCCATGCCATCGACCGTCCTGGCCTGGACCTTGTATGCCGAAGCTTTCGCACACAGGTCGGTCTGGGATTGCGAACGCTCCAGCGCCGTGCCCATGGCATAGAGGTTGTTTTCACAGCAGAACAGCACGGGCAGGCGCCACAATGCGGCAAGGTTGATAGACTCGTGAAAGGCCCCTTCCGCCATCGCCCCTTCGCCAAAAAAACAGACGCACAGACGGGTTCCACCTTGCATGTGTTCCGCGAGCGCCAGCCCAACCGTCAATGGCAAGCCACCGGCGACGATGGCATTGCCGCCGAAGAATCGTGTACGGGCATCGAACAGGTGCATCGAGCCACCACGGCCTCGCGAGCATCCTTGCTGCCGCCCGAACATCTCGGCCATGATCGCCTTCATGGAAACACCCTTGATCAACGCATGACCATGTTCGCGGTACGTGGCGACGACCGCATCGTCAACGGCCAGGGCATGCAGAACGCCGACCGCCACCGCCTCTTCACCGATGTACAGGTGCAAAAAGCCGCGAATCCGGCTTTCCCCGTACAGCTCGCCGGCACGTTCTTCGAGACGGCGGATGCGTACCATGTCCCGCAGCAGATCCAGTTTGGTCTCCCGGGGCAGCGACACGGGCGTCATGACGGATTCTCCAGGGCGGATGTATCGCCTTCAGGCAGGCCCAACTCGCGGGCCTTGAGCAGACGCCGCATGAGTTTGCCGCTACGGGTGTGAGGCAGCGTGTCGACGAACGCCAGCTCCTTGGGGGCGACCACGGCCCCCAGGTGCTTGCGCGCGTGACCGAGCAATTCATCGTGCAGGGCCTGGCTGGCGGTGAACCCACTCTTGAGGGAGACGAAGGCCTTTACCGTTTCGCCCAGCAACGGATCGGGCTTGCCGATCACGGCGGCCTCAGCGACCGCCGGATGCTCCATCAGCGAGCTTTCGACTTCGAACGGACCGATCAGGTGCCCGGCGGACTTGATCACATCGTCGCTGCGTCCAATGAACCAGTAATAGCCATCGGCATCACGACGAGCCAGATCGCCGCTCAGGTACCAGCCGCCGACAAAGCAGCGCCGATAACGCTCCTCCTGTCCCAGGTAACTGCGAAACATCGCGGGCCAGGGTTGCTTCAGCGCCAGTTCGCCCACTTCATCGCTGCCCAAAAATTGCAAGGTATCGTCGGCGTTGCGCAGGACAACGGCCGTCTCGACGCCCGGCAGTGGCTTGCCCATGGAGCCGGGCTTGATGTCCATCGCGACCGTGTTGGCAATCATGATGCCGCCGGTTTCGGTCTGCCACCAATTATCGTGGATCGCCAGCCCCAGTACGTCCTTGCCCCACCACACTGCCTCGGGATTGAGAGGTTCGCCGACACTGGCAATGAACCGCAGGCAGGGAAAACGATGGTTGTGCGCCAGCGCGGCACCGGCTTTCATCAGCAAACGGATGGCGGTGGGTGCCGTATACCAGACCGATACCTGTTGTTTTTCGAGAGTGCCGTACCAGCGCTCGGCGTCGAATTCGAAGCCCTCGACCACGCAGGTCACGCCCAGCAGCAACGGCGCAATGATGCCGTATGAAGTGCCCGTGACCCAGCCCGGATCGGCGGTGCACCAGTAGATATCCCCGGGGTGCAAGTCCAGCGCATATTTTCCGGTGACCAGGTGGGTCAGTGCTGCGCCATGAACATGCAAGACCCCTTTGGGGGTGCCTGTCGTACCGCTGGTGAAATGCAAAAGTGCCGGGCTGTCAGCGGTTGTGCGGGCGATGCTGAAATGGTCATCGGCTTCGGCCAGCAACTGATGCAGGTTTAACGCACCCTCCAAGGGCGCAACATCCTCGGCATTTTCGTTGTACACCAGCACATGCTTCAGGGTTGGCAGACGATCACGGATGGTCGATATCTTGCGTCGATACAGGGCGTCACTGGTGAGCAACACGCAGGCTTCGCCAAGACACAGACGGGTTTCAAGGGGTTGCGGGCCGAAGGCGCAAAACAGCGGCGATACCACGCAGCCGGCCTTCATTGCGCCGAGCACGCCCAGGAACAATTCCAGGCCGCGGCCACACAGCACGAACACTCGCGCTCCGGGAGTCACGCCCAGGCTCTTGAGCACGTTGGCAAATCGGTTGGTCAGCACGCTCAGCTCGGCGTAGCTGACATCGCGGTGCCCGCCGTTGCGAACAAGAATGCGCAGTGCCGTGTGCGGTCCAGCGTCTCCCAGTGCATGACGATCCACGGCTTCATAAGCCAGGTTCAAACCACCGCCGGGCAGTCCCGACAGCCCACACATTTGTGCTGCCCAGGAAAAGTGCTCACGGGCTTGCACGCTGTCGACCCAGTTCGGCGCTACAGGCAAGTCATCGAGCGTTTTTTTGATGATCCTGGAACGCATGGTTGGGCCTCTTGTACTCAACAGCATCAGTAACCCTGCCTACCGTTTTCAAGGAGTAGACAGCCAATACGCTGCAGAAGTGGCTGTGGCGCAATGCCCAGAAAACCTGTCTGTGCTAGGCGCCGACTGCACAACCGGGTTTGATTTAACTTGCTCCGCCCAATTGTTCCTGGCGTTGATAAATATCAAGTGGAACGGGACTAGCCTTGTTCATTGTCGAAAAGACCCTGGACGGCTTGCGGCCGACAAGGCAAGAACCCGTAACGGGCAAAATGCATGACTGCCTCGCACTCCAGCCCGCCTGGCCGGGAAGACCGACTGTCTGCTCTCACCCTGAAATTGACAAAAATCAATGCTGGCGCAAGGAATCAGCATCCCAATACAGACGTGAAATCGGTAGACAGGCAGCTCGTGTTCTGCCCAGCCCCTCTCAATTGAGTCAGACAATGGAGCAAGCATGCACTTCCTGGCCTTGGCAGTGGACTATGACGGGACCATTGCCGAAAACGGCAGCGTTCCACCGCAGGTCTGCGCAGCGCTCGGCAAGCTGAAAAAAAGCGGGCGCAAGCTTGTGCTGATTTCAGGCCGGGAGTTGCAAGCGCTCAAGCATCATTTTCCACACCTGGATCTGTTTGACCGGGTCGTTGCGGAAAACGGCGCGATCTTGTACGACCCGAGCACAGACACCGAGGAGCTTATTGCAGACCCCGCTTCGACCGAGCTGGTTGGCCACCTGCGCGACAAGGGTGTCACGCCTTTGTCGATCGGTCGTTCGGTCATCGCCACCTGGCAGCCGTTTGAGAATGCGGTGGTCAGCAGCATTCGAGAGCTCGGCCTTGAACTGCAGATAACGTTCAACAAGGATGCGATCATGATCTTGCCAACCGGCGTGAACAAGGCGTCTGGCCTTGTTGCAGCCTTGCGCGAGTTGGGCATATGCGAGCTGAACGTGGTGGGCGTGGGCGATGCGGAAAACGACCACTCCTTTCTATCGATCTGCGGCTGTGCCGCGGCGGTGAACAATGCCATAGCGTCGATCAAGTCCAGCGCTGACCTGTGCCTGACTCATGATCATGGCCAAGGTGTCTGCGAACTGGTCAACATGCTGCTGGAAAAAGACGCGGCGCTGGTTTGCGTCGAACGCATTGGCGTCCAGTTGGGCCAGTCCACCCATGGCCGCAAGCTCTGGCTGCCTGCGGAATCGGTGATGTTGGTGGTTGGCAATTCGGGTGCCGGTAAATCCAGCTACATCACCTGGCTGACAGAACGAATGGTGCAGGCTCATCAGGGATTTTGCATCATCGATCCTGAGGGAGACTATCTGACGCTGGAGGATGCGGTGACGATCGGCGGGCTGACCGCCCCCCCGACGACAGAAGAGTCGGTGCATTACCTTCTACAGGCTCAGCTCAATGTGGTGGTCAACGCCCTTGCCCTGGATCCCGCAGCGCGCGTGCAGCTGTTTGGCGAACTGCTGCCCTTTATCCAGCATCTGCGCAGCGCTTCCGGCCGGCCTTACTGGCTGATCGTCGACGAAGCGCATTACATGCTTCCCCACTGCGCAGGTTGGCCGCCGGGTTTTCTCGGGGACATTGGCGCAATCATCGTTGCCCTCGACTTCGATCAGGTCTGTCCGGCACTGCTTGAGGGGGTAGACGTACTGGTGACACTCGGCAGCACCGCCCGGGAACTGGTCGAACAGTTCGCCAAACGCATGCAGCGCCCGAGCCCAGGGTTTCCAGAACGCTCGCCAGGCCTCGAAAACGCCTGTCTTTGGAATGTGCACGAAGGCGACGAGGTCTTCCTGCTCGATCAGGTGCAGCCTCATCAAAAGCACCACCGTCACAGCGGCAAGTACGTCGCGGGAGATGTGGGTGCATGGCGATCATTCCACTTTCCTGCGCTTGGCCAAAGTGCCTCTAACCTGACTGAGTTTTTGTCCTGTTCAACGCGACTTGAAGAGCCCGCCCTTCGCGAACATATCAATGTCGGGGATTTTTCCAATTGGTTTCGCAAAGTGATCCGGGACGATGTGCTTGCCAATAAGACCCGCCTGATCGAGACGGACACCAGCCTGGCACCCGGGCAGGCAATGGAACAGATCAGGCGACTTGTACAGTCACGCTATCACCTCTGAATCGTCACTTAGGCGTCGCCTTTTCGATCATTCGGCTGGTGCGGGCATTGGCTTCGTCGGCGGTCCGTTGTGCCTGACGTGCCACTTCCATCGCCAGTTCCGCCTTGAGGTGCGCCTCATCGGCCCTCAATCGCGCCATTGCGGCGTTGTTTTCAGCATATTCCAGCCGGGCATCCAGTTCCTTGGCCTGCTTGTTACTGCATCCGGCAGTCGTGGCTAGAAGAATACCGAGGCAAACAACAGGCAAGCGCTTGTCCATGATCTTCTCCAAATAAGTCCCGGCTGCAAAGGCCAGTCAAACGCAGTATCCAACGCCACTGCAGGCTTTCTCTGACATTTATCAAAAAACCGGCTGGCCAATGGCAGAGCGGGCGACTGCGGCCTTTTTGATTTAACTCAATGTCCTGGTGCCGCTCAGGCGTAAAAAAAGACATGGGCTTTGGCAGCCCATGTACTTCAGTCATGCGGGAGAGGACAGGATCATGAGCGACATAACCTTGCGCAATACCATTTTGGATGAGCTTGATTTTCAACCCGATATCGACGCCGCCCACATTGGCGTGAGCGTGGACAATGGCGTTGTCACACTCTCCGGTCACGTGAAAAGCTATGCCCAGAAAGTCAGTGCCGAACGGGCGGTCAAAGCGATCAAAGGCGTGCGTGCCGTGGCGGAGGAAATACAGGTCCGGCTGGAAAAAGGCGCAGGTACGGCCGATGACACCATCGCCAATCGTGCCGTCAACATTATCTCGTGGCGCTCCGATACGCCCGAAGGCGACGTCAAGGTCGTCGTGCAAAAAGGCTGGGTAACCCTGGAAGGCCAGGTGGACTGGCAATATCAAAAGGAACTCGCCGAAAGCGCGGTGCGCAAATTGTCGGGTGTTGTGGGCGTGGACAATCGCATCACCCTGCGCCCGAGAGTCAAAGTCGTCGATATCCAGCAAAGTATCGAAGAAGCCCTCAAGCGCAACGCTGAAGTCGACGCCAAGGGCATACGTATCAAGGTCGAAGGCAGTGTCGTGAAACTGGAAGGCAAAGTGCACTTCTGGCGCGAGCGCGAAATCGCCGAACGTGCCGCCTGGTCGGTGCCGGGTGTCACCAAGGTGGAGGATCAATTGCTGATCGCCTGAATGATCACCCCGGGTAACCCCTGGTTACCCGGGGTGATCCAATGAACGTGCGTGGCGGACTCACCTTGATCGCCTCACTCGTGCCTGATCCAGATCAAATCCGGGAGCGGCCAACGGCGTAGAAAAGAATTGAAACGCGCAGGTTTTACTACGCATCAAGAGAATGTTGGATGGAGGGCCGCACGATGCTCGCTTCCAAGAGCCCCGATGATTGGCATGACTGGGACTACGCCCGTGGAAAATCCCGGATTGATGTACTCAGCAACGGTCGTGCGGTGTTGATCCGGTATGTCGCGCAAGCAGATCGAGCTCATGAATGCGCCCTTGTCCGGCAGTTGGCGCCGGCGTCCCGGCACGGGCTTTTACTCGGGCAACAGCACGACGCTCGCAAGGGCCAAGGCTGCATAGCGCTGGTCCACGAAAATGGCCGTTTGAGCGCAATCGGCGCCAGTCGTTATGCCGCCATGGGTCAATACCAGTGCGAATGCGCGCTGACCGTCGCCGTTGCGTGGAAACGCCTGGGCCTGGGAACGATATTGATGGAGCACTTGATCGACGCCGCCCGCAGTAACGGCGTCCACCTGTTGTACTCGGTTGGCGCCTCCAGCAACGCGCCCCTGCGCGACCTGGCCAGATGCCTTGGTTTTGAAGCCCACGACGACCCCTTCGACCCCCAACAGGTCATTCACCGCCTGTACCTGTAAACCCGTGCAATGTTTTCGGGGCGCTTGAGCCTCTGGTACGACCCGAGCGCCATGCCGCCACCAGCAGCCTACCTTTCGGAGGATGGCGTTCATGAACTCTCATACGCAATCATTGCTGGAACAACTTTACGGTCAGCAACATCACGATGACACGTCGCACATAGCGCCGGTGTTGCATCGCTACGCCGAACCGTTGCCGGACCTGGATTCCCCCGCTTTTGGCGACCTGTTTGACCGCTACGCCGATGCACGGGTGGTGATGATCGGCGAGGCGAGCCATGGAACCCGGGAATTCTATCGAACCCGGGCTGCGATTACCCAACGGCTGATCGAGCGGCACGGCTTCAATATCGTCGCGGTGGAAGCCGACTGGCCGGACGCCGGCCATGTCGACCAGTATGTCCGGGGATTGGCGCACACGGCGTGGAAGCGCCACATTTTCAGCCGCTTCCCCACCTGGATGTGGCGCAACAGCGAGGTGAAGGCTTTCACCCACTGGCTGCATCAGTTCAACCATCAGCAAGCGCCTGAACATCGCGTCGAGTTTCGCGGCCTGGATGTCTACAGCTTGCGTAATTCCATTCATGAAGTACTGAGCTATCTGGATCGGGTTGACCCGCGCCTGGCCCAGGAAGCACGTCGGCGCTATGGCTGCCTGACCCCATGGCAGGATGACCCTGCGCTGTATGGCCATTTTGTCGAGCGTGCCGGTGTAATGCCCTGTGAACAGCCGGTGATCGATCAGCTCAACGCCATGCTGGCTGAACAACTGGCCGGGCTCATCCGCAACGACGAAGCTTTCTTCAATGCAACGCAGAATGCCCGGGTAGTGATGGCGGCCGAGCAGTATTACCGCGCGATCTATCGGGGCTCGACAGCGTCCTGGAACCTGCGTGACCGGCACATGTTCGATACGTTGCGCGCGTTACTCGAACACCGGGGCTCGCAAGCGAAGGCCGTGGTCTGGGCCCACAACTCCCATATCGGCAATGCCGGCGCCACGGAAATGGGCTGGAAGGGGCAATTCAACATCGGTCAACTGTGTCGCAGCGCCTTCGGACGCGATGTCGTACTCATCGGCATGGCCACTGACCGCGGCCAGGTGGCGGCCGCTGATGACTGGGACGGCGAGATGTTGATCAAGGACATCCGCCCCTCCCGGCCAGACAGCTGGGAGCATCAGTTCCTCAAGGCGGGCGTTGCAGCGTCGCTGACCGACTGGCGTGACCCGCAGCGCAAAGAGCTGCGCAGCGTCCTGTCCACGTGCTTGCTGGGACGGGCCATCGGGGTGATTTACCGTCCCGAAACCGAACGCTTCAGTCACTATTTCGAGTCGATGCTGGCGGAACAGTTCGATGCCATGATCTGGGTCGAGCAAACCAGGCCGGTTACCGCGCTGCCGCTGCCGAAAAACCAGCAACTGGAAGCGGAGGACGAAACCTATCCGTTTGGCGTGTGATGTGCTGTCGGAGTACATATCCATTGCTGCGGTACATCGTGGTTAACGGGGCGCCCGCGATCAAAAGCAAAGCGAGGCGGCCTTAAAGCCGACCTGCTTGTGGTGATGCCTGTGTTCCCCCTGTAGGAGCGAGCAAGCTCGCGATGGTCGTCAACGATAACGCGGGGCACCTGTCAGCCCGCGGCGCTCTCAGGTTCATCGTCGGAACACCGCCCGGAGCATGCTCGCTCCTAAAGAGGGGCATGCAGGTATTTTTCAAACCAGTCGCCAGCGAGCCTGGCGACTGCCTCCAGCGTGCCAGGCTCTTCAAACAGATGCGTGGCGCGCTCCACGACTTCCAGCCGTTGCACGCACCGCAGGGTCTGGCTGCTTTGACGATTCAAGGCCAACACCACCGGGTCCTGTGCGCCGACAATCTGCAAGGTCGGCGCCTTGACCCGAGGCAGGGCCGGCCCAGCCAGATCGGTTCGCCCACCCCGACTGACCACTGCCCCTATCACTGGCGCACGCTCGGCGGCGGCCACCAGTGCCGCCGCCGCGCCGGTACTGGCACCGAATAGCCCCATGCGCAAAGAACGCAATTGGCGGTCACGCCCTACCCAGTCGATCACATCGATCAACCGCCTGGCCAGCAAAGGAATATTGAAGCGCAACTCCCCGCTGAGATTATCCAGGCGCTGCTCCGGTTCCGTTAGCAAGTCGAACAGCAGCG
Organism: Pseudomonas sp. V98_8; assembly: GCF_029967975.1. Taxonomy (NCBI): domain Bacteria; kingdom Pseudomonadati; phylum Pseudomonadota; class Gammaproteobacteria; order Pseudomonadales; family Pseudomonadaceae; genus Pseudomonas; species Pseudomonas sp. V98_8. The sequence continues at coordinate 35,472 of NZ_JASCAE010000042.1, read as the reverse complement.
AAGCCAGGCCCCGATCGGCCAGGACATCGGCCACATATTGATTGCGCGGGCTCGAACGACCACTGCCGCTGCCGTGTACGAAGATGACCAGGGCGCGCGCGTTCGCCGGCAAACGCAAATCGGCGGACAATTCAACGCCCGGAAGGTCCAGTGATCGATATTTAGCTTCAAGCATCGCGATGTTCCGTTCGGGAGGCCCCCGGCAGTTCCCGCTGCCAGGCCCGTTGCATGAGATCGATGACCTCTTCGTCCGAGGTCTGGGAAAAATCCAGGTACCAGTAGCCGATCGACATCATCCACTCAGGGATGAGTGGGCAGATCACTTCGTCCACTTGCATGGACAAATCCTCGACCGTTTCCCGGGAGCAACCGGTACCGCGACAACGATGCGCTCAGGCGCCTGCATGCGCACCGCATGGATCGCTGCCATCATTGATGAACCTGTCGCCAGGCCGTCGTCGACCAGGATCACCACCTGGTCCTTGAGTTGCGGTGGCGGGCGGTCTCCCCGATACGCCTTTTCACGTCGCGACAGCTCCAACGCTTCCCGGGCGACCACTGCCTCGAAACTGGCTCGATCGATCGGGTGCGCCCGCAGCGCGTCATCATTGAGGATTTGTACACCGCCGCTGGCAATGGCGCCCATGGCGAATTCCGGGTGCGAAGGCACACCGAGCTTGCGCACCAGCATCAGGTCCAGGCGCACATCCAGGGCGGTGGCGACTTCATAAGCCACCGGGACACCACCACGGGGCAAGGCGAGAATGATCACATCAGGCCTGTTGGCATACTTGAGCAAGGGTTCCACCAGGCGTCGGCCGGCCTCGGCGCGATTGGGCAAGGTGGTTTGTAATGAAGGACTCTGGATCACGGCAACCTCCTGCGGCGCTGACGAATGACGTCTCGAAACCTGTGGCCCTGGCCGGACCGCGCTAAACGGCCAGGATGCTGCACGTCACCTGGTACAGGGTATGTTCGGTGGTGCTGCCCAATAGTTTGTCCAAGCCATGGGACTGGACCCTGCCCATCACAATCACGTCCATCTGTTGCTCATCGGCGAACGCATGCAGCACGGCCACGGGATGGCCCTCGATGAAATGTCGCCGGTCAGCCGGCACGCCATACCGGCCAGCCAGGTCGAGGAAGGATTTTTCATGGCCCTTGCGCAACTGACTGTAGAGGTCCGCGAGCGTCAAGCCCCCGCCGCCCATATCGCCCAGGAACAGCGCAGAAGCGTCGCAGGCATACACCAGGTGCAATTCGGCCTGACACTGGATAGCCAGGCTGGACGCCTGCTGGATGATCCGCTGATTGAGCTCGTCGTCCTGTACCAGGGGATTGGAAACATCCACCGCTGCCACGACCTTGCGCGGCAAAGGGTGATCACCTTCGCCAGGCAGGTAGACCGGTATCGGGCAATGACGCAACAGACGCCAGTCCAGCGGGGTAAAAAACCCACGCTTGAGCGCCGGTTCCCGTTGTACCTGCTTGATCAACAGGTCGGGCTGCATTTCTGCGACGTAATCGAGAATGTCTTGCTGCAAGTCGTCGGCCCATTTCGCCTCGGCGGTCACTTCAAGACCCCTGTTGCGCAGATGATCGGCCTGGTATTTGAGCCAATTGCGCTGGTCTTGCAGATATTCTTCGCGAGCCTTTTCCCGGTCGCCTTCTTCGAGTAGCGACAACAGCTTCCAGGATGGAATCAAGGCGCCAATGTGCAGGCTGGCACCGCTGGCCTTGGCCAGGGCGGCTGCATGATCAATGGCTTGAGACTGGCGCAGGGCCGGGTTGATGATAAGCAATAACCGTTGATACTGGCTCATGATCGGACTCCACGAAGCTTGCTTTTATGTCGCTGCCCGCCACCACCCATTGCTGTGTTCGCCAGGGGCTCGGACACCTGTGTCATAGACTCAGAATCCTCCGTGGAGGCGACCTTGGCGTTGATTTATATCAAGTGCCTGCGCAAGCAAGCGACTCACACCAGGCCGCTGCCGCCCATGCGCGTCACCCGACCGTCGAATCGGCCGACGTTTGATTTGATCGCGATTGATCAATATCAATCGCGCCAGGGCCAACCGGGCTACATTGACCGAAAACGCACGTGCCCATGGCTCACAGGCAGGAGAAGGCAATGACGATCCTATTGGCAAGTCAGCGGTTGCGCCTGTATGAGCGCAACGAACTCGATGACGTGCTGCAGACGATGGCGCGCCAGGCCGCCACCCTGCTGCCACCGGCGCACGCCGCCCTGATCGGAATCAAGCGCCGCGGTGAGCCCTTGGCTCAACGATTGCGCCAGCACATTGCGCACCAGACCGGCCAACCGGAACTTCCTCTCTACCCTCTTGAGGTCAAGCGCTATGCCGACGACCTGCAAGTGCTGCATCCGTTCACGCAATTGACCGAAAATCCGCTGCTGGCCAAACTGGACCTCGCCAACACCACGTTGCTGGTCGTTGATGATGTGTTGTTCGAAGGCCATTCGCTGCTGCGTACCTGCGCCTATCTGGCACAACTGGGAGCTCGCCGGGTCTACACCGCTGTATTGGTCGACCGGCACATCTGCCAGCAGCCAATCCGGGCCGACATTGTCGGTGTGCATCTGCAAGTTGCCGCCGCTGACATCGTCGAGTGCAACGTGCCGCCCTTCGAACAGGACTTTTGCATAGAGGTCGTGCGCCACGGCGCCGCCCGTTGACGGGAAGACGGCAAGCGCGGGCGGGCCTCAGGGCGGCTGGAGATGAGGAGGCCGGGATGAGCAACGAACAAGACGAAGTGATTGCCTTTCTCTCCCGACCATCCGCCTACGATACGTCCAACCGGCCTGTAGAGCGAATCGAGACCCATGGTTCGGTGATTTTCCTGCATGCCGACCGTGCTTATAAACTCAAGCGTGCAGTGGCGTTTGCCGAGCTGGACTTCCTCAGCCTGCACAGCCGGAAAAAAGCCTGCCGGGCAGAATTGTGGCTCAATCGACGAACAGCGCCGTCGCTGTATTTGCGCGTGAGTTCGATCAACCGCCAGGCCGATGGCCAATTGGTGCTCGACGGCCAGGGACCTGCGGTGGACTGGCTGGTGGTGATGCGCCGCTTTGCTCAGGATGGCCTGTTTGACCGCATGGCCGTCCAGGGGCATCTGACCGAACCGATGATGCAGCAGCTAGGCATCGAGATCGCCCGCTTTCATGCCTGCGCCCGGATCACTCCGTCCTTCGGGCGCATCCCGGACCTGTATGAGGAGATCGAGAAAAACTATCGGGAAATGTCCCGCTATGGCTCTTTTCTCGACAGCGCGAAAGTCATCTCGATTGCCCATGCCTCCAGGACGCTGCTGGCATCTTTGACTGCGTGCCTCGAAGAGCGACGCAGTCAGGGCCGCGTACGCCGCTGCCATGGCGATTTGCGCCTGGCCAATATCTGTCTGTTCGACGGGCAGCCGACCCTGTTCGACGGCATCGAGTTCAGTGAACGGATCGCCTGTATTGACGTGCTGTACGACCTGGCATTCGTGCTGATGGACCTGCAACACCACGGCCTCAACACGCTCGGTGCAGGTCTTTTGGCCACTTACATCAACCACTGCACCTGGAAAGAAGACTGCGAACCCTTGGCGCTGTTCCTTTCCCTGCGTGCCGCTACACGCTGTTTCTCCTTCGCTGGTGCAGCGCAACGTCATGCCGACCCGGCCACGCGCCATGAGAAAAGACAAAAAGCCATCTCGCTGATGCAGCAGGCGCTCGGTTATTTGCACGGTGAAAATCCGCTTCTCAATCACCTGGCGTTAACCGAGACAGCCGCCTATACCTGAATGCGCCCCCAAGCCGGCCTGCTCATTCAGGAAAAGGCGGCTGGGCGGGTGATTCCTTTTCCGGAATATCAGTGATGGTCGCCTCCGTCAGCAACAGAATGCTGGCCACCGATACGGCATTTTCGAGGGCAATACGCACCACTTTGGTCGGATCGATAATGCCGGCTTCGTACATGTCCACGTAACAGTTGGCGGACGCATCGAAACCGACGTTGCCGGGTTCTGCGAGCATGCGCGCAACCACCACGCCCGCGTCCACCGCCGAGTTTTCCGCGATGAGCCTGGCCGGGGCTTCCAGGGCCCGGCGAAGGATTTGCAGACCGGTCCTGACATCCCCCTCACAACGGGCTTCTTCGGCCGCGATCAGCGGGACCGCCTTGAGCAGGGCCAGCCCGCCCCCTGGCACAGTGCCTTCAGCAATCGCCGCGCGAGTCGCCGAGATGGCGTCATCCAGCGCATCCTTGCGTGCCTTCATTTCCGCTTCCGAAGGCGCCCCAACCCGGATCACTGCCACTCCACCAGACAGCCTGGCCAGTCGTTCCTGGAGTTTTTCCCGGTCGTAATCGCTGGTGGTGTGCTCCATTTGCGTGCGAATCTGTTGCAACCGCGCTTCAATCGCCTCCCGCGTACCTGCCCCACCAATCAATGCCGTGCTGTCCTTTTGCACCACAACGCGGTGCGCCCGCCCAAGCTGGCCCAACTCCACTTGCTCCAGCGTGATGCCCAAATCGTTGGAAACCACCGTCGCGCCTGTCAGCACAGCCATGTCCTGAAGCATTTCCTTGCGCCGATCACCAAAACCGGGCGCCTTGATGGCCACGGCTCGCAAGATGCCGCGTATCTGGTTGACCACCAGCGTGGTCAACGCCTCACCTTCGATGTCATCGGCGATCAAGACCAGTGGTTGACCACTTTTGGCAACAAGCTCGAGCAAGGGCAGCAGGTCCTTGAGCGCGCCTATCTTGTGGTCGCAGAGCAGCAAGTAGGCGTCATCGAGTTCTACCTGCATTTTCTCGGCATCGGTGACGAAATACGGCGAGACATAACCGCGGTCAAAACGCATCCCTTCCATCACCTCAACCACCGTTTCGGTGGTCTTGGACTCCTCGACGCTGACCACACCCTCAACACCGACCTTTTCCAATGCATCGGCCACCAACTGACCGATCACAGCATCGTTATGCGCCGACAGCGTGGCGACCTGGGCCTTTTCCTTGGGTGTGCTGACGGGGCGCGCCTGGGCGACGAGTGATTCCACCACCAACGACAAGCCGCGATCCAGGCCACGCTTGAGGTCGATCGCGCTCGCCCCCGCGACGACGTTGCGAATGCCATCGGCCAGGATGGCATGGGCCAGCACCGTCGAGGTACTGGTGCCGTCCCCTACTGCCTCGCCTGTGCGCTCGGCGGCCTGGCGCAGCATTTGCGCGCCCAGGTTTTCCTCGGGGTCTTGCAGGTCAACGCGCTTGGCAATCGTCACACCGTCGTTGCAGACCGTGGGATTGCCCCATTTATTCTGGATCAACACCGATTTGGATTTCGGGCCCAGTGTCACGCGCACGGCGTCCGCCAACTGCGTGGCACCACTGAGGATTTTCTCGCGGGCTGCAGCACGAAAGTCAATTTTACTGTGGGCCATCTGGGTGCACTCCTCGCCATTTGCATCACACATGCATTGAGGAATGCTCATATGGCGTCGCCCGTGTCATGTTGATCTTTATCAACAAAATCACCGGGTCAGTCCGCCCGGCAAACAGGGATGAAGCTAACAGGTGACAACCCATGTCGACAGGCGCTCGTCACCCTCCTCAGGAAACGGTCTTCGGCGCAGCGGGCTTTCGTGTCCTTGGCTTGCGTTTTGTCGCGGGTGGCTGACGTACTTGGGCCAGTTGCTGCTCCAGTGTTTCGGCACGCGCGTGCTGTGCTGCGGCCCGTTGCTGGGTTTGGCTGAGTTCGGTTTGAATGGACTCCAGCCGCCGCTGCAACTGCTCGATCTGCCGCCCGGCCTCCTTGAAGTGGGCCGTCACGGCTTTGACCTCCTCCCGGGCGCGGTCGACCTCGCGGTGAGCACGATCCTCCACATTGCGTACGTAGCTCTCCTGGGCAACGCGCTCCTGCTCGGCCTTGAGCCGCAACGCCTGCAGATCCTGCTGCAATGCCTGATTCTGTTGCTGAGCATCACCGCGCTCACGCAGCAGAGCTTCGCGCTGTTGCTGCAGGTCCTCGATCTGCGTCTGACGCTGCGCCAGCAGCAACTCGAGATCTGCCAGCCGTGTCTCGACGGCCTGGCGTCCCGCCATCGCCTCCGACGCCTGCTGACGAAACCGCGCCGCATCCTGCCGCGCCTGCTCCTCTACGGAGGCGACACGTTCGCGTTCGGCAGCTATCACCTGCCGTTGTTCGTCCAGCGCCTGTTCGGCCACGCCCTGTGCCAGGTGAATCGCCTGCTGCCACACCGCAACAAAAGCCTGCGACACCTCGCCCGGCAGTGTCGGCAGTCGAGTCTCGCCGCTCAGCCGCTCGGACAGGCGCGTCCACCATTGATCGAGCAAACCACCCACCCGCGCCGGACTGCCACGGCCCAACTCCAAGCGTACGCGCTCCACCGTCGGTCGCTCGCCACGGCCCAACACCGCGTCCGCCGCAGCAAACACCTCGTTTTCCGGCACCCCTACTGCCATGGTCCACCTCCGGGTATATTAGGTCTGATAATAGAATGTTATCCGACGTTATTTTTCAATTATTGGAATTATCATACGTTGAACGTATTAAATATTACACATCAGTTGACCTTGGTCGCTGAAACCCCGCTAGATCCGCATTTGCTCGCTGTAAACGCACAGGAAGCGGCGGCGGCGTTTATCGCTGCCGGCACGGCGGCGAACACGGTGCGCAGCTACCGCAGCGCCCTCGCCTACTGGTCGGCGTGGTTGCAGTTGCGTTATGGCCAAACCCTGGGCGGCCATGCGCTGCCGGCCGCAGTGGCCATTCAGTTTGTTCTCGATCACTTGGCTCGACCGCTGGAGGGCGGTGGGTGGAGTCATCTGCTGCCGCCGTCGATCGATGCCGCATTGGTGGCGGCAAGGATCAAGGCCAAGATCGGGCCACTGACCTACAACACGGTCTGTCACCGGCTGGCAGTGCTTGGCAAATGGCATCGGCTCAATGACTGGGACAGCCCGACCGAAGTGGCGGCGCTCAAGAGCTTGTTGCGCGAAGCGCGAAAGGCGCAGTCCCGCCAGGGCATCAACGTGCGCAAGAAGACCGCCCTGGTGCTCGAACCCTTGCAGGCACTGCTTGCCACTTGCAACGACGGCCTGTGCGGCGTGCGCGATCGGGCCCTGCTGTTGCTGGCCTGGAGTGGTGGCGGTCGACGGCGCTCTGAAGTGGTGAGCCTGCAGATCGGGGATGTGCGAGCGCTGGATGCCGACACCTGGGTGTATGCCCTGGGCGTCACCAAGACCGACACCGGCGGTACGCGTCGCGAGAAACCGCTGCGTGGCCAGGCGGCGCATGCCCTCGCCGCCTGGCTGGTCGCCGCACCCGCCACCCAAGGGCCGCTGTTTCGCCGGCTATACAAAGGCGGCAAGGTCGGCACCAGCGCATTGTCGACCGATCAGGTGGCGCGGATCGTTAAGCGTCGGGCGAAATTGGCCGGACTCGAGGGGGATTGGGCGGCGCACAGCCTGCGTTCGGGTTTCGTCACGGAAGCTGGACGCCAGGGCGTGCCACTTGGCGAAGTGATGGCAATGACCGAGCACCGTAGCGTCGGCACGGTGATGGGCTATTTCCAGGCAGGATCGCTGCTCAATAGTCGCGCCGCAGCGCTATTGCCGCCCCCGGAATCGACAGATACCGAGGGAAACTGATGCCCTGAGGGTTGGCGCGGCGTATCACGATTGAACGACAGGCACGGTGAACTCAAAAACTGCGCCGCGGGGCACGTTCGCGCTCGCCCACAATCGACCACCGTGTGCTTCGATGATCGAACGGCAGATGGACAACCCCATCCCCAGGCCGGTGGACTTGGTCGTGTAGAAAGGACCGAAAATATGCTCGGCGACCTGTGGGGCAAAGCCTGGCCCGGAATCGCGGACGGCCACCAGCACGCTGCCCGCGTCCGCCTCCCGCGTACTGATCAGCAACTCGCGCACGCTATCGCCGACACCATCCATGGCCTCCGTCGCATTGATGAGCAAGTTCATGAGCACTTGCTGTAACTGGATTCGATCGCCCTGGATGAGCGGCAGGCCGTCTGCAAGCTGGACTTGTACCGAGATGCCGTGCTTGCGTGTTTCGCCACGGGTCAGCTCGATCACTTCCCGGATGGCCTTGTTGATGTCCAGCGGCTCCTTCAGTGGTGGCGCTTTCTTCACCAGTTCACGAATGTGGCTGATCACTTCAGCCGCTCGATTGCCATCGCTGACGATGCGGCTGAGCGCCTGCCGCACCTCTTCCACGTCTGGCGGCTGGACGGACAGCCACCGCAGCGCAGCCTGGGCGTTGGTCACCGTCGCGGCGATCGGCTGCTTGACTTCGTGGGCAATCGAGGCCCCGAGCTGCCCCATCGTGGCGAGACGGTTGGCATGCGCCAACTCTGTCTGCACTTCACGATAGCGCCGCTCGCTTTCCCGCACGCTTTCCTCCGCCTGCTTGCGTTCGGTCAGATCGATGACGAAAGCGACACCATCCTTGTGACTGGCTTCGAACGTCGCAGCGCCGACCATGACAGGCACGCGACTGCCGTCCTTTTTTACGAACTCCTTCTCGAAGGGCTCCGCCCGCCCCGTTTCTTCGATTTCTCGTAGTACGCGTTCGTCGCTCTCGCGCCATTGCGCAGGTGTCATGTCCCTCCAGCGCAGACAACCTGCTTCAAAATCATCACGCGTGTATCCCACCATGCGAAGAAAAGAGTCATTGGCCTCCAGAATGTCACCCTCGATATTCCAGACAACGATCCCGATGATGTTCGCATCGACAAGACGACGGATATTCGCTTCGCGCTCCACGAGCTCCTGGTACAGATGGGCATTTTCCAATGCAATGGCGGCCTGCGAGGCCACCAGCCTCAGTACAGCGATGCGGGCGGGTGTGAACGCACGGGTGGTGAGATTGTTTTCCAGGTAGAGCGCTCCAGTGAGCTTTGCCTGGTTCATCAACGGCAAGCAGAGAATGGAACGAGCACGATGCCGGGCAATGTAAGGGTCGTCAGCAAACGAGGAATCGGCCACCGCATCATCGAGGATGACGCTCTCCCCGGTCCGCAGCACGTAATTCAGAACGGACTCCGGCAGCACCGCCGCGGACACAGGCCAGTCTGACAGATGCACGACGACCGTTTCGCAACTGGTCGTTGCCTGCGCATTGATGCGCTGTTCGCCGCCATCCGGGAGAATCAACAGGCCGCGTTCGGCGCCTGCCTGTTCAAGCGCCGTACGCATCACCATCTCGATCAGTTTTTCGAGAACGATGTCACCCGAGACCGCCTGCGACACCTTGATTACGGTCGCCAGGTCAAGGTGCTCGACTGGCGTGGCGATCGTGCCTGTCGGGCCGGGCGCGACCTCTTGCGTTCCAAGGTGCGGATACATCTGCTCGAGTTGCCGCACCTTCCCGTCGGCTCGCCAGCGCAGGTAACAGTACCTGGCGTTTTGCCGATACGTCTCGGCAATGACCTCGAATTCGCGCGCCGCATAAAACTGTGCAGCGCGTTCGTAGGCCAGCGCCTCGATGTGCACAAAGCCGTTGGCGCGCGCCGAGCGGATGGCCAGCTGGTAGAGGCGCATAGCCTCAAGATCACGGTCTTCGATCCGCGCAACTTCCGCGCCCACCAGCGCGGCCCGGTGCTCGAAATTCTCGGGGCAATGTTGCGCCCAGACCTTGTGCTGGTCGTGATGCGTCGCCAGCGCTGCCATGTGTCGTTGTCGCTCGAGGGCTGGCACGCCATCGCAACTGGCGGCGTGGGACAGCGCGCTATAGAAGTGATACTCGGCTTCCTCGAAGAACGAAGCCGTGGTCCAGAGCAGCCCCTGGGCCTTCGTTGCGGCGTCCAGGGCCGTCGAATGGTCGCCGGCGATACAGCGCGCCTGCAATTTACGGATCCAGTACCAACAGGCGGCGATCGCCAGGTCCGGGTTTTCCGAAAAGCGGCGCTCGATGCGATGTTCATCAAACTGGCTGTCATCCAGACAACCGAATTGGGCCGTTAGCCCCCGAAGCGTGCGCATCAGCGCGACTTGCGTCGAGATGATGTCAACGGCAAGGCCGAACCGTGACTTCTCGGCAAACGCCAGGCCTTCTTCGGCTTCGCTGAGTGCCTCGGACAGCGACTCACCGGAAAAAATCAGATTCGAGTTCAGATCGTTACGCGTGTAGGTTGCATATTGGAGGTCACCGACGCGGTTTGCCGCTTCAAAAGCGCGGCGCTGCAGATCACGGCAGGCCCTCACGTGGGTCATCCAGGGCACGACAAAAAGCGCGAAGCAAACAAAGGTTCTTGCCTCGAGGCGTTTCAGCCCGCGCTGCTCGACGAGATCGTAGCCGAGCTGGCCGAAGCGAAAACCGGCCTTGTAGTCGCCAAAATGAGGTCCTGCGATCCTGATGAGGATGGCATAAGCGAAACAGGATGCATCGCAGTTGCCGCGTTCAAGGCTCAGGCTGACCGCCTTGCAGATCGTCAGGGAAGCCAGGTTCTCATCGGTATACAGGGCCGGCGTCCACAGCTTCATCAGGACATCGACGGTGGCCAGAGACGCGGGATCTTCCATCAGCGGCAAATCGATGAGCGCATCGATCGCCCGACTCCCCAGCGCGACCCAGATGCGCTCGTATTCGCGTCGCACCTCTTTGTCTTGCGGGTGGGGTGACCACTCGATTCCGAAATGCCGCAAGCAATCGAGGCCCACACCAATGGCGCGGCTGCTCTGATCGAGCACCAGGCAGACATCCATGTGCAGGCACGCGATGAGGGCTTGTTCGACGGCTGTGGTGGCGTGATTTGACAGCGCCGTCAAGCGCTCGTCCGCGACCGCTAACTCGCCGGTCAAAAATTCGCATTCGGCCCGGTTAAGCTCCAGTGCGAAGATTATTTCGTGCTGGAGCTCCCAACTGTCGTGAGCCAATAGCGCCATGCCGAAATTGAGATAGATCAGCGCCGACGCATAGGCGGTGGAGCCTTTGGCCCGTTTTCCCGCAATAAGGTTGAGCTCGGCGAGCTGGACCCGCTCCGCTTGCTGCGTGATCAGCTCAACGCCGCGATTAAGCTGATTGACGATCTCGAAGATCGCCTCCTCCCGCCTCTCGGCAGGAGTTTGTGCAACGAGCAGGCGACCGATGCGCAAATGGACCTCGGCACGCATTGCTGCCGGGATCAGCGAATAGGCCGCCTCCTGGATACGATCATGAATGAATTTGTAGGCGCCCTCCAGGCGCTCGACCAACCCCTGGCGAACGGCCTCCCAGAGAACCGTATGGACCTGCTTCTGCGAGGTCGCGAGAACGGTCGACAATATCGTGGTCTCGGCGATGTTGCCCAGGCAAGCGAGCTGCTGCAACGCATGCTGTGTTTCGACTGGCAGGCGGGTCAGTTTGCTCACCATCAAATCCACGACGTTGTCCGTGTAACCCTTGGCGCGGATGCGATCAAGGTCCCAGGACCAGCACTTCGCGCCATGATCGAAGTGGAACATGCCCGCTTCGGCAAGCGAATAGAGAAACTGAACCACGAAAAACGGGTTACCGCCGGTCTTCTCGTGCACCAACTGCGCCAGCGGCTCGACGCGAGCGGGCTCAGAGCAGGCTGCATCGGCAATCAGTTGCCCTAGGTCATCACGGGCAAGCCGTGCCAGCGCGATCTCTTCCAACTTGCCGCCAGCGTCCTTGATGGCTTGCAGCTTGCGCATCAACGGATGAGCGGGGCCGACCTCATTGTCTCGGTAGGCACCGATCACCATCAGGTACTGCAGATCCGTCCCCGTCAGCAGATCCTCCAGCAAGTCGAGCGTCGCCGAGTCGAGCCATTGCAGATCATCAAGGAACAGGGCCAGCGGATGTTCGCGCCGGGCGAACACACCGATGAATCGGCGAAGCACCAGTTGGAAACGGCTTTGCGCCTGCTGCGGCTCAAGCTCTGGCACCGGTGGCTGGTCACCCAGGATAAGCTTCAGCTCGGGAATGAGGTCGGCCATGAGCCGGGCATTGGGCTCCAGAGCCCTTAGTAGCGCGACGCGCCAGCTCGCCAGTTCGGTGTCGCTTCTGCCCAGCAGCGGCCGCACCAGGCTCTGAAAAGCCTGTACCAGGGTTGAATAGGGAATGTCACGCTTGTACTGGTCGAATTTGCCGGATGCAAAAATCCCCCTCGGCGGTACCAGTACCTTATGCAACTCATTGACGACCGAGGTTTTTCCGATGCCGGAATAGCCTGAGACCAGTACGAGCTCCGGCGCACCGTTTGTCACCACACGATCAAAGGCCGCGAGCAATGTATCGACCTCGCGCTCCCTGCCATAAAGCCTCTCGGGAATCACCAGCCGGTCAGGTATGTCGTGCTCACCCAGCTCGAAGTCGTCGATCTTGCGATCCCGCTCCCAACCAGTGAGGCAGCGTTGCAGATCGTGCTCAACGCCGGCCGCCGTCTGGTAGCGCTCCTCGGCCGTCTTCGCCAGCAGCTTCATGACTATGCGGGAGAGGAGCGAGGGAATCGGCTTCAACCTCTCGCAGGGCGGCACCGGCGTTCGGGCGATATGGCAATGCACCCATTCCATCGGCTCGACCGCTGAAAACGGCAGCGAGCAGGTGAGCATCTGGTAGAGCACGATTCCGAGCGAATAGAGGTCGCTGCGCGAATCGATGGAGCGATTCATCCGCCCGGTTTGTTCGGGTGCCATGTAGGCAAGGGTGCCAGCAATGGTTTCGGGCGGTTCGGGTGCCTGATGCTCGCGCGGCAGCCGCGAGGCGATACCAAACCCGGTGATCCGCGGCAGTCCGTCCCTGCAATTGACGAGGATATGACTGGGTTTGAGGTCCTTATGGACGAAGCCGCGCTGATGGAGTTGACCCAGCGCTGCCGCGATGCCGACGGCAAAACGTAAGACCTTGCCCACGTCGATGGGCGCGACGAGCATCTGCTCGAGGGGCTCACCGCCCGGGTCCTCCAGCACCAACAGGGTCTGCCCGTCTGCGCGCAGAAGTTCCAGCGGCCGCACCGCCCACGCGCTATCGAGTTCATCCTTGAGCCTGAACTCGTGAGCGAGGCGGTCGAGGCTGGCGGATGACGGATATTCGGCGGCGGGTCGCGCAATCAGTACGTTGTCAGTGCCCCCATTGCCCGGATACTGGCCCCGGCAGAAGAGGCGCTCGCCGTCCTCCCACGAGATTTGACGGCTTAGGTTGTTAACCATGGGCGCTGAAACCTGGTGTAGGGTTTACCTTGCAAATACTCTCCGCTGCCTGGCATGAAGCCAAGAGGTCGGCGCTTTCGCCCGCCAGAACCGCGTTGGAATCAGGATACTTGCCAAGCGTCGAGGTTGCAGTAGTTAGCGTTTTGCTAGATTACACCTGTGCCACCAGAAACGCCTATGGATCAGATAGCCGTTCGCGCGGTTCGCATCTCCTCCCTTTGATACATGCTGGTTTCAGCACCTGAGCGGAAACTGCCTGGAACACCGGCGATGTAACAATAGCCGCGGTCCATCAACCATACAGCAGAATGTCGGTTGATCGAGATGTCGCCGCTTGCTCGATGCCATGCAGTCGTCGTCGGTGGTCGACCACCCGGCGCGGCCGGTCGCTTCCAACGCAAGCGTCGACTGGAACCGCAGCAAAATGCGCCTGCGGTCAGGGCTTTGAGGTGGGGCAACGGGTCGATACAGAGGTCAATCAGCGACTTGATGAACGCCGGGTATCCGCTGTCAAGTTTGGCAAATACCTGAATCGACGCCTTGTTTGCGGTTGATGCTCCAATGTCGGAACTTGCATCAATATGCAGCAGTGCCATGGCACCTCCTTAAAACACGTAGTCGTTAAAACAGTGTCTTTGGGTCATGCACTCAGGTGTCGCAACTTGCCACAGCAAATCACGCTCCGTGCATTCATGATATTCACGGACACTCTCAGATGAACTTCTACATAGGTGCAATTACGATACGCATAGGACGAGTGCACTTATACGAACGTATATGTTGGCTCATCGCAAAACGTTTTATGTTCAGCGCCGCTGGCGGAGGCCGGCTTCGATGCAGCTCAGCAGTTTGTCGGCGTCAAAGGGTTTAGGCAGGCAGGTGATTAGCCCCACGGCACTGGCGTCGACGCACGGGGCTGCTTCGGGGTAAGCGGTGATGAATATGGTGGGAATGTCGAAGCCCTTTGCCACAAGTCTCTGATGCATTTCGACACCATCCATTCCTGGCATCTGGATGTCGGAAAGCAGGCAATGCGTTTCGGCGGGGCCACTGGAGTCTAGAAACGCCAGGGCGTTGCAATAGGATCGGACCTGGTAACCGCTAGACCGCAATAAATTCTCCAGTGCCGTACGTATGGATTCGTCGTCATCGACAATGGCAATCATCGCCGTTATGCAAACCTGGGAACCTTGTTTCATCTGGGCGCTTGTGATGTAACCTGTCATCACTTGAAAATACGCTGTCCTATAAGACGGGAAACTATACCAAGGTATAGCCTGCTGAGACCAACGTGTAATGGGGAGCACCTGTTAAATCATTTATCGCCCAGGTTAACTTGCCCAACCGGCAGAGTATACCCACGTACAGGATCGTCAAACCCAGGGATACTTCGTCTGGACGAAGGTACAAATGACGTCGCGTCATTACCTTACATAAGCTGGCCTCACATTGCTGGTCACCGGCGACACTGCGCCGCTGCCCGTTGTTCGAGTCCACCCAGCCAGGAAACCATGCGACCAGGCGGTGAATATGATGAACAGAAATGACCTGCGCCATGCTGATATCAATCTGCTGGTTATCTTCGAAGCCATGATCCAGGAGCGCAATGTTACCCGTGTCGCAGAGAAGCTGTTTTTGGGGCAGTCAACTATCAGTAGTGCCCTCGGCCGGCTCCGTTCGATGTTCAACGATCCGTTGTTCATTCGCACCGCAGGGGGGATGGAACCGACCGCTCGGGCCGCGCAGATCCATACACAACTTGCTCCAGCCCTCGATGGCATTGCCGTTGCGTTGAGCTGTACCAAGGGGTTCGATCCGCAAATCAGCGACGCGTCATTCCATGTCGGCCTCTCGGACGATGTCGAGTACGCGCTTCTTCCGCGCCTGATCAAACCTCTTCGCAAGGAGGCCCCGAACATCACCCTGATAGTGCGCAGGGTCGATCAGTGGCAATTGCCTCAACTGTTCCTCTCAGGGGAAATATCGGTGGGCATCAGCCCTGCACTGGGGTTACCAGCCAATGCCTATTGCAAGAGCTTGCGATCGATGCAGCCGATGCTGCTGCGTGCGGATAATACCCCCTGCCCCCTGGAGCTGGAAGAATTCTGTGAACGCCCCCATGTGGTAGTGTCTTCGATGGGAAAAGTTCTCGATGACGTAGACCACGCGTTGAGCCAGGTGGGACGACAGCGCAAGGTGGTGCTGGCCGTGCCTCAATTCAGCGCCCTGCCCGCGCTGCTCGATGGTAGCGACATGGTTGCCATCGTACCCGACTATGTCGCCCAGGCCATGGTTCGCCTGGAGGGAATGAACGCCGAGACCGTCCCGCTGGACCTCCCGGCTCCGGAACTGTCCATTGCCTGGCGCGGCGCTAGCCATAACGACCCCCGCGAGCGTTGGCTGCGCTCGTACCTTTGCCGCTATCTAAGTCAGCCGCACGAGCAGCCCGCAATTGCCGCTTGAAAGGCCAGGTTCTGCCGGTTGTCATCCGGTGCCGCACGGGCGTGTCCCAGGACAACCCAGCGCTGCGTAATTGCTGCCCGCTGTGTTAGGGAGTAAATTTGTCGGCGTGCATGCCACACCCTACCGGTCGGTAGAACGGAGGCGAAATGAGTTCGTGGTCGCGTTCCACTTCGGTCCAAAGCCCAGACAAACACAAGGTTCCGGTGGTTTACATAGTCGACGACGATGAGTCAATTCGACTGGCCCTTGACGCACTGCTTCGCTCGATCGGTTTGCACGTCGAAGCATTCGAATCCACGCAGGACTTTCTTGCCTTCCCCAAGAGCGATGTTCCGAGTTGCCTGATTCTCGATGTGAGGCTGCGTGGCGAAAGCGGCCTCGCTTTTCAGGAGCAGGTCGAGAAGAGCGCCGTGCGCATGCCGATCGTATTCATGACCGGGCATGGCGACATTGCGATGACGGTCAAGGCCATGAAAGCAGGCGCAGTCGATTTCCTGGCGAAGCCGTTTCGCGATCAGGATATGCTGGACGCTGTCGCTAACGCGCTGGCGCGTGACACTGAGCGCCTGGCGGTCGACCAATCGAACCTGGCGCTGCATGCCGCCTACGAATCGTTGACACCCCGTGAACGTGAGGTCATGAGGTTCGTCGTGGCCGGCCTGATGAATAAACAGATTGCCTGCGAACTGAATCTCAGCGAGGTCACGGTGAAGGTCCATCGCGGGCAAGTCATGAAGAAGCTGGCCGCGCGCTCCGTCGCAGACCTTGTCAGAAAATCGGAATCACTGGGCATCGAGCCGCAGTCACGCAAGTTATCCTGACATCGTCAACGTTATTGGAACCTGTCGCGCAGGGAGTCGTTACTGGCGAACCGGTTTTATACTTACGTGTAAGAACGATATATTCATTGGTCACTTGATTTAAACATGCGCACAAATGAAGTCACGCAACCCCTGGGATAAATTGAACATCAAGGGTTGCGGAGGACTTTATCGTGAGCCATTTAACCAGTCAGGCAGCAAGTGAATCCTTGTCGATCCGTTCGACAATACTTATCTGCTTAACCATGATAACCACTCGCCTCTCGCGACAGTTGATGGCCCTGTCAGGCAAGAGCCCGCTATCGGTCGAATTTCGCAACAGGCACCGAGTGGCAAAAGGTTCAGCCAATCCATGCAGGTTGCTGGACATAACGCAAGACATTGGAAAACTACCCGTAGGATCGCACTTGATCAGTCCACGCAGATTCTATACGCATCACGGAATCCATCTGGGTGGCGGAGAGATTGCCCACTATTCGGGCTTTTGCAGTTCATTCAGGCCCGGGCCCATCGAAGCGACGACTATTGAACGTTTCGCCAATGGCAATACGGTCTGGGTAGTGCAAGAACAGTGTGAGTTTTCCAACGATGAAATAGCCAGTCGTGCGCGCTCAAGAATCGGCGAGTGCCAATACAGATTGCTTTCAAATAACTGCGAGCATTTCTGCAGTTGGTGCATCAACGGAAAAAGCTACAGCGCTCAAGTCAATGCGTACTTTGGTTTTTCAGTCAGTCTTTTCACTTTGAATCCTGCGTCGCAGCCAGACTTCATAGCGTAGTTCCCACCGGAAATTCGATGCCTGGGCGCCGACCAGGTGCTCACATCCTCTCCACATCCACCCAGGGCGGGCCATCGGTAGTCCAGCGTCTCTTGGCACTCTTCAAAATGATGCCGAAACAATGGCACGTCACGCCAGTGCCCAGCGTAGACGCCTACACGGAGCTAAATTCTTGCGTGAAATGCTGAATAAGTAGCTCGCTATTTGTTTATGAAAGTCTGAAGTATTGATTTGAATTTTGCGATTCTTCGAAGCCGCCGCCTATGCCTAACATCGGCTCCACAGCGAACTGGCCGAGGATCACCGATGAAGCTGGAAATATTCCGCACGTTGTGGGGTTACACCGCCAGCAAGGCCCAGGCGCTTGAGGAGCTCCTGCATGCAGGCTTTGACGGGATGGAAGCGCGTCTGCCACTGGATGCGCATGAAAGAGCAGAATTCAGGGCCTTCCTCCAGGGCAACGGCGTGGGTTACATCAGTACCGTTTTCACCGCTTACGATGTACTGCCGGACCAGTCGGCCTCCCCTGCCACCCACCTCGATGACCTCGATCGCAAACTGGCCTTGGCCGCCGAGCTGCGCCCACGCTTTGTCAACGTGCTGGCGGGCAATGACCGCTGGGCCATGGCGCAACAAGTGGAGTTCTTCGGCCAGGCACTGGAACTGGCGCGCAAGCACGGCCAGGTCTGCAGTTTTGAAACCCACCGCTCGCGGTCGCTGTTCAACCCTTGGGTGACCCTGGAGTTGATCCGGCAGCTGCCCGACTTGTTGTTCACCAGTGACATCAGCCATTGGGTCGTGACCTGCGAGCGGCTGTTAAATGATCCGGCCGATGACCTGAGCGCTTTCGTCGAGCGGGTTCACCATATCCAGGCCCGGGTCGGCTATGACCAGGGCCCACAGGTTCCGCACCCGGGAGCGCCTGAATATGCCAAGGAACTGGCATTCCATCAGCAGCACTGGGAAAGCATCTGGCGCTCGCAGCAAGCCCGCGGTTACCAGGTCAGCACCCTGACCCCGGAATTCGGCGCCGACGGCTACTTGCATCATTTGCCCTTCACCAATGTCCCGGTGGCCGACTTGTGGTCATTGAACGTGTGGATGGGCCAGACCGAGCGCGAACACTTCGAGCGTTTCTACCACTCAAGCCATCCTTAGGGAGCCGACGCGTCATGCCTGACAATAAAAATAAAAGCATCAGCACTGACACACGCAAAGCCAACTTCAACAGCATCCCGGTGGTCAACATCGCCGGCCTGTTCAGTTTTGAACTGGAACACCGCCTGGCCGTGGCAGAACAATTGGGGCGCGCCGCCAGCGATGTCGGGTTTCTCTATATCACCGATCACGGCATCGACCCGCAGCTGATCGCCAACCTGCGCAAGGCGGCCAAGGACTTTTTCGACCAACCCTTCGACACCAAGATGCAGCACTACATCGGCACTTCACAAACCCACAAGGGTTTTGTACCCGAAGGCGAAGAGGTTTATTCCAAAGGCAAGCCGGACCACAAGGAAGCCTTCGACGTCGGTTTCGAAGTCCCGGCCGATGACCCGCTGGTGCTGGCCAACACGCCGCTGCTGGGACCTAACGACTGGCCGCAGCTGCCAGGTTTCAAGGCGGCGGTGCAGGCCTACTATGAAGCGATTTTCGCCTTGGGCCGGCGCCTGTTCGCAGGCTTTGCCCTGACCTTGGGCCTGGAAGAAAACTATTTCGACAGCCTGGTCACCCGTCCGCCGTCAAAACTGCGCCTGATCCACTACCCGTTCGACGGGGCCGCCCATGACGCACCGGGACTTGGCGCCCATACTGATTACGAGTGCTTCACCATTCTCCTGGCCGACAAACCGGGCCTTGAGGTGATGAATAACCTCGGACAATGGATCGATGCACCACCGATTGCCGATGCCTTTGTGGTCAACATCGGCGACATGCTGGAAGTGATGACCGCGGGCGCATTCGTTGCCACGGCGCACCGGGTGCGCAGTGTGAAGGAGGAGCGTTATTCCTTTCCGCTGTTCTATGCCTGCGACTATCACACCCAGATCAAACCGCTGCCAGGATTCGCCCAGGCCGGCAACGACTACGAAGAGATCACGATCGGCGAACACATGTATGGCCAGGCGCTGCAGACCTATCAGTATCTGCGCCAAAGGGTGGCCAATGGGGACGTTCAACTGCCAGGCAAGGCACGCAAGCCCGCCAGTTTCGGACACCTGAAAAATCAGGCGCAACCGTCCTGATTGAAGTTTTCAGCTACACCCTACCAACGCCGGAGTCAGTAAAAAATGAAAAACAAGAACAAGAACCTGTTGGGCCTGGCTGTATTGGCAGCCGGTATGCTCGGCGCCTCGATGAGCATGGCAGCGACAGACACGTTCAAGGTCGGGATGGAAATCACCTACCCGCCGTTCGAGTCCTATGACAAGGACAAGAACGTGGTGGGCTCGGATCCCGAGCTGGCTGCGGCCCTGGCCAAACACATGAACGCCAAGGCAGAGTTCGTCGACACCAAGTTCCCCAGCCTGATCCTTGGCCTGAACTCCGGCAAATACGACGCGGTGATTTCCGGCATGTACATCACCCCAGAGCGCCAGACCCAGGCCCAGACGATCGCCTATGCCAACACCGGTGCCGCCGTCATGGTGCCCAAGGGCAGCGAGATCAACGCAAAAAAACCTGAAGACCTGTGCGGGTTGAAACTGGGCCTGGAACAAGGCACGACCTGGGTCAAGGAATTCAGGAAGCTGTCCGATGAGTACTGCGTGCCCAACAACAAAGGCGCCATCACCGTCAGCGAGTACCCCTCGGCACCCGAAGTGACCCAGGCCCTGCTGTCCAAAAACATCCAGGCCCAGGTCGAAATCGCCGGCGCGGCAAAAATGATCGCGGAAAAGACCAATGGCCGGGTGGTGATCACCACTGAGCACCCGATCTATCAACAAACCCTGGGCATCTTCGTCAAGAAAGGTAACGACGAAACCTTCCAGGCTGTGCAAAAAGCGTTCGAGGAAACCAAAAAGAGCGGTGAGTACGCCGCTATTCTGAAGAAATATGGCCTGGAAGAACCAACCTCCCACTAAGAACCTGTCCTTGTAGTCTGGTCATCTGCCGCCTCTGCACGGGGGCGGCAGATCGAGGTGCCCCATGCAATTCGATTGGTCGTATTTCTTCTCCCTGTTCTCCCTGCCAGACTTCTGGAATGCCTGCGTCACGGTGGTCCAGCTCAGTGCCCTGGCCTGGTTCATCGGCATGCTGCTGGGCTTTGTCCTGGCCACGGCCAAGCTGTCCCACTCGCCTTTGCTGCGCATTCCCGCAGCGGTCTATATCTGGTTCTTCCGCAGCATCCCGCTGCTGGTGCTGGTGGTCTTCGTCTACAACTTGCCGCAATTGTTTCCTGGCAGCGGACCCATCCTGTCCAATCCTTTCTATTCCGGCTTGCTGGCCCTGGTGGTCACGGAAGCGGCGTACATGGCGGAAATCCACCGCGGTGGACTGATCTCCGTGGCCAAGGGGCAAAAGGAGGCCGGACGCGCGCTGGGTATCGGCCTGTTCGGCATGCAGCGCTTGATCGTGATCCCCCAGGCGTTCCGTATCTCGCTGCCGACCCTGATCAATGAATACATCACGGTGGTCAAGCTGACGTCGCTGGTCTCGGTCATCTCCCTGACCGAAATCCTCACGGTCGGCCAACGCCTCTACGCCACCAACTTCCTGGTCATGGAAACCCTGGCGGCGGTCGGCGTGTACTACGTGTTGATCGTCACCGTGTTCGGCTTTTTCCTGCAGCGCCTGGAGCGCTACCTGGACCTTAACTTCCGCAAGCCGCACACCCTCGATGACGCCGCCGTGGCCAAGTTCAAGGCCTGCGCCGAAGCCTTGCCCGACAGTGCGCGCAAGGCAGCCGGCAATAACACGACGCCTATCCTGCAACTGAAGAACATCCAGAAGAGCTACGGCACGCACAAAGTGCTGCTGGGTATCGATTTGAGTGTCGACTACGGCCAGGTGGTCTCGATCATCGGGCCATCCGGTTCCGGCAAGACGTCGCTGATCCGCACGGTCAACGGCCTGGAAAGCATCGATAGCGGCGACATCTCGTTGTTCGGCGAAACATTCATCGAAGCCTCGGACAAACCCAACAGCGCCCGCCTGCGCAAAGGCGTGCGGCACATCGGCATGGTGTTCCAGAACTTCAACCTGTTCCCGCACCGCACCATTCTCGATAACGTCACCCTGGCACCGCGTTACCACGGCCAGCCGGGCGAGCTGAGTGAACATCGTGCGTATGCGTTGCTGGACAAGGTCGGCCTGCTGGCCCATGCCCACAAGTACCCGCACCAGCTCTCCGGTGGACAGCAACAACGTGTGGCGATCGCCCGGGCCCTGGCCATGGAGCCGCAGATCATGCTGTTCGACGAGCCGACCTCGGCCCTCGACCCTGAACTGGTCAACGACGTGCTGAACGTGATCCGCGACCTGGCCAGGGAAGGCATGACCATGCTGATCGTGACGCACGAAATGGACTTTGCCATGTCGATCTCCGACCGGGTGATCTTCATGGAGAACGGCAATATCCAACTCGATGCCGCACCTGAAACCATCCTGTGCGATGCCCAAGGAGAGAGGGTACGGCGTTTTATGGGAATTGCGGCACGATCGACAAAACCGTCTGCAACGGTGGATCTTGCATGAATAGACAGCCCTTTTCTTGTAATGCTGTTCACTTTAGGTTGGCGCGGCGGCGGGGTTGGATTGGGTGCATATCCATTCCTGCGGTAACGACCACCTAGGGTTCCGCTTTTACAGCGGGTCACTTGGAAAAACGGAACGCCGCCCGGCCTGTAGGAGCGAGCATGCTTGCGATGGTGGTCAACGATGACGCGGGGAGCCTGACACCCCGTGGAGCCCTCAGGTTTTTCGTCGGAACGCCGCCCGGAGCATGCTCGCTCCTACAGGGCACGCCGCGAGGGGCAAGAAAATCAAAAGCAAAAGCAAAAGCGAGGCGGCCTGACAGCCGACCTGGTTGCAGGTGTGTCTGCGATCCCATTGTGGGAGCGAGCCTGCTCCGGGCGGCGTTCCGACGATGGACTTCCAGGCACCGCGTTCATCCAGACGGGGCGCGTTATCGTTAACGTCAATCGCCAGCAGGCTGGCTCCCACAGGGGATTGGGGGTATCCGCAAAGATCAGGTCGGCTATAAGGCCGCCTCGCTTTGTTTTTGGCGCCCCGTTAACCATGTGTCCGGTCCGTACCGGCGCTTGAAAAAGGGAGTCGCCGTAAGGGCAAAACCATAAGTCGCCGTTACCGCAGGAATGGAAACACACCCAATCCAGTTCTTGACTACAACCCCATGCTTGAGTGAACAGTATTGCCCCTTCACCTAAGTTTTTTTCTTACAGGAACACACGCATGAATCTTGGAATAGCAGGACGCTGGGCGCTGGTGTGCGCTGCCAGCAAAGGCCTGGGTAAAGCCTGCGCCCAGGCACTCGTCAGCGAAGGCGTGAACGTGGTGATTACTGCCCGAGGCGAACAGGCGCTGAATGAAACAGCCCGTCAGCTCAGGTCGTTGAATCCTGAAGTGACTGTGATCGCCGTCGCCGGCGACATTGCAACACCTGAGGGACGTGCGGCAGCCCTCGCTGCCCACGGGCATTTCGATATCCTGATCAACAATGCTGGAGGCCCTCCTCCCGGGGATTTCCGCGACTGGAACCGCGATGCCTGGCTCAAGGCGCTGGACGCCAACATGCTGACCCCTATCGAGCTGATCAAGGCAACGGTAGACGCCATGGCGACCCGCGGATTTGGCCGCATCATCAACATCACCTCGAGTGCGGTCAAGTCGCCCATCGAAAGCCTGGGCCTGTCCAACGGCGCACGCAGTGGGCTCACAGGGTTTATCGCAGGGCTTGCCCGGCAGGAAAACCTGGCCAGTCGTAACGTGACGATCAACAACCTGCAACCGGGCTCGTTCGACACCGATCGCCTGCGTGACAACCTGGTCGCCGCCGCGCAGGAACTGGGCCAGGACAGTGAAGCCTTCCTCGACGAATGCCGTCGCGAAATTCCCGCTAAACGCTTCGGCTCACCCGAGGAGTTCGGTTCTCTTTGCGCCTTCGTGTGCAGCAGTCACGCGGGCTACCTGACCGGGCAGAATCTGCTGATTGATGGAGGGGCCATTCGCTCCAGCCAATAAAATGGCAGGCACACTGGCCTGGATGCTTTCGCCCTTCGCTCAGACCCGTCACTACAGCGCAGTTTCGAACTGCGCTTTGTTTTTCTTCAGCCCGTAAATCTTTTCAATGACAAGTGCCTCGCTGGCGCCTGCCTACCATACCTCCAAGGTATCGCTTAGCACCCAAATGATATTAGACCCCACCGGACATCACACTTAGCCTGTGATTCGGCAGGGTCTGCCTGCGCGTAAAAACTATAAAAAATGCCTTACTGATTGGAGCAGTCATGAGCACTCACTATTCAATTCCCGAGCTGATCGATAGCACTCGAGTCAGCTCTTTTCAGTGGCGGGTTTTCGCCCTTTGTTTTTTCGTCGCCATTCTTGATGGATTCGATACCCAAGCCATTGCCTTCACCGGTCCCTCGATCACTGAGGCCTTCGGACTTGGCGCAGGCGCCTTGGCGCCCATCCTGACCGCCGGAATTGTCGGCATGGTGCTCGGCGCCATGGTACTGGGCCTGATGGGCGACAAATTCGGCCGCCGGCCCGCCATTATCGGGTCGGTTGCCTTGTTCGGTTTCGCCTCCCTGGCAACGGCATTTGCCCAGACTACCGAGCAGATCCTGGTCTTGCGCTTTATCGCCGGGCTTGGCATGGGCGGTGCGACACCCGTGGTTCTCTCGCTCGCCGCCGAGTATGGCAGCGCAAGACAACGCGGCACGATCATGACCACGGTCCTGCTCGGTTTACCTGCGGGTGCCATTCTGGGCGGCTTGCTGGCGGCCAGGATGCTGCCCTCGATTGGCTGGCAAGGCATCTTCGCCGTTGGCGGTATCGTGCCGCTGGTACTGGTGGTGGTCTTGATGTTCGCACTGCCGGAGTCGTTGTATTTCCTGACCCGGCAACGGACCCGTGGCAGCGTTGAACAGATCGGGAAAATTGTCGCCAGCATCACCAGGAATCCAACACTCCCGGGCAGCACCTATAGCGTCCCGGAGGCCGATGTAAAAACCAGCGTAACGTCCCTGTTCTCTGCCGGCCTGGCGCGCAATACCTTTGGCATATGGACGGTCTACCTTTTCAACTGGGTGGCATGGTTCATGTTCCTGTCCTGGCTGCCCACTGTTCTCAAAGCAACGGGACTGCCGGCAGAGCAGGCACCCATGGGCACTGTTGCGGTCAACGCCGTGTTTGTCGTGTGTGCCATTCCGCTGTCAATCATCTTGCCGAAAATCAACGTTCGGCTATTGCTGCTGGCCTTGTTTGTCTTTGGTATTGCCCTGTGCCTGGGCTTGGCGAATAGCGGCACCCATTGGGCGCTGGTGTTCACCCTCGCAGGTCTCGCAGGCCTGGGCATTGGTGGGCAGCAAATCGTCTTGAACTACATGGTTGCCCAGGCGTATCCCACCGCATTGCGGGCAACCGCCACCGGCTGGGCGATTGGACTGGGCCGGGTGGGCGCCATCATCGGATCGGCAAGCGGCGGCTGGTTTCTGGAGCACGGAGGTCCTGCCGGTTATTACTCAGCGCTGATCGTGCCGTTGGCGATAGCAGCGGCAGCACTCTTGATCATTCGCACCCAAGCCGATGCACCGGCTAGCCAACCTGTCGCGGCGCATTGAAGGACAAGGACCAACACAATCGCGCCCCAGCGCCATCGCGCGGGGGCGTTCCTTTCATCACCAGGCGATGACGACGCTGACAACCGGGGTGCAGGCGCATGTGCCGTTTGACCTCAACTGCGCATTCGCCTGCAACACTCAGTCAAAACGGAACGAGGCCCCATAAGCCGAAGCCGGCAAATGACTCGAACCGTCGGCGCGCAACCGTGAACGCAAGGTGCCACTTTGCGGCCGGGTGCGGTATAGCCCGCGCTTTTGCAACTCGGGGATGACCAGTTCAACGAAATCCTCAAGGCTGCCGGGACTGATCAGCGGGTTGAGCATGTAGCCGCTGGTGCCGGAGATTCGCGCATGCTCCTCGATGCGCTCGGCCACCTGGTGTGGCGTGCCCACCAGGATAAGATCGCTACCTCGGGTGACCTTTGCAAAACGCTGTTTGACGTCACCCGCGGTCAAGGGTTTACCACTGCCATCAGGGTGCATCACGTAGGAGGTCATGCCCTCGGTGTAGGTGGAAAGTGCCTCACTGTCGGCGTAGCGGCCGATATCGATACCGGTGTCACCCGCATAACTGACCAGCTGTGCCTGCAGGTGATAGTTGCTTTGCAGTTCGTCATATTTGCGCTGGGCTTCGCTTTCTGTCTTCGCCGTGACGATACGCAGCACCGTCAGCGACTTTACATCCTCGCGCTGACGGCCACGTGCCTGGGCCTTGGCCCATATTTCCTCCAGCCCCAGACGAATTTCCTGCGGGTTGGACTTGGCAATGAAGATCAACTCAGCGTGTTTGGCGGCGAAATCACGACCGCGCCCCGACCAGCCCGCCTGAATCAACAAAGGCGTGCGTTGTGGCGATGGCGAGGTCAGGTGCGGCCCGGCCACCCGGTAATGCTCACCCGCATGGTTGATCGCACGCACGCGCTCGCCCCGGGCATAGAGCTGGCGCGCCTTGTCCGCGACCACAGCATCGTCGGCCCAACTGCCCTCCCAGAGTTTGTAGGCCACATCCAGAAACTCTTCGGCGCGCTCATACCGGTCATCGTGCTTGATCATCTGCTCCAGACCGAAGTTGCGGGCGGCGCTGGACAGGTATGAAGTGACGATGTTCCAGCCGACCCGGCCATTGGTGAGGTGATCCAGGGTGCTGAAGCGTCGGGCGTGGGTAAAGGGATGTTCGTAGCTGGTGGTCACGGTAACGCCAAAGGCCAGGTTCTGCGTGACGGCGGCCAACGCCGGGATGATCATCAGCGGGTCATTGGCCGGTGCTTCAACGGCCCATTTCATCGCCGCATCAGCGTTGCCGCCAAACACGTCGTAGAAACCCAGTACATCGCCAAAAAACAGCATGTCGAGGTGCGCCTGGTCAGCAATGCGCGCCAGGTTCGACCAGTAGCCGAGGGAATTGATTGCCAGGCGTTCATCAGCCGGGTGAGTCCAAAGGCTTGGCGCACCGCCACAGCCCACGCTGGCTTGCTCATAGAGCGCAAACAGAAGAGGAGTTGGATCGGACATCGTGGTTCCTGATTGAGTAAGAAACGGGGGCGAAACATCAACGCGGGTTCTTGAAACCTTTGCCGTAGTGGCGTTCAAGGCGGTGCTGGATCAGTTCCAGCCCGATGGACAGCAACCAATAGATGACGGCGGCGGTGGTGAGCATTTCGATGTAGCGATAAGAAGAACGCCCATAGGACTGCGCCAGGAACATGACCTCCCACACACCCATCACTGAGATCAGCGATGAGTCCTTGAGCATTGAAATGAACTGACTGGTTGTCGGCGGGATGATCGTGCGCATCGCTTGCGGCAAAATGATGTGCAAAAAAGTCGCTGCCGGCCTGAGGCCCAACGCCATCGCCGCTTCCCGTTGTCCGGGGGCTACCGCCTGGATACCGGCACGAAAGATCTCGCTGAGGTAAGCCCCGTAATTAAGCGAAAGCGCAATGATCCCCGCACTGATAGCGCCAGGTACGACGCCCAATTGCGGCAAGCCCAGGTAAATCAGCAGGATCTGGATCAGCAGCGGCGTGCCGCGAAAAAAAGAGGCATAGAAACTGGCGATGCCGTAAGCCACTGCGCTGCGTGACAGTCGTGCAAGCGCCGTCACGAAGCCCAGCAGCAAGGACAGGCAGATCGAACACAAGCATAGGAACAACGTCAGCGCGGCGCCTTGCAGGAAACCGTTCGGCCCCAGATGCAGTCCAAGCAGATTCGGCAACTTCTCCAGAATGATCGAGAACTTCAGATCGAAGCTCATGAAAAACATGACGCACAATCCCAACAGCGTCGCCCACGTCAGATACAGGCGCGTGCGAAATCCCGATAACAGGTGAACACGACGCTTCTCGGTTTCGGCGGCCACCGTCGCTTTGGCCGGGTATGGGTTCTGGGCTGTCATTGGCTGATGTCGGCACCGATCCACTTCTGCGAAATGTTGCCCAGCGTTCCGTCAGCCTTCAGTTGGCCAATGACTTCGGTCACCTTGGCGTTCCATTGCGCATCGCCCTTTTCAATCGCCACCACGTTCGGTTCGGCATACAGCGCATCGCCAGCAATCTTGAAGCGAGGGTCCTGGGCGATACGCTCGCGGGCCGTGATCAGGTTGGTGACCATCGCGTCAAGGCGCACGCCTGTACCCAGTGCCAGGTCCTGGAAGGCAACCGTCTCGTTGTCGTACGGCGCCACCTGGACGTTATCGAAAGGAAAACTCAAAGGCTTGTCTTCGGCACCTTCGATCACCAGGTCCTTGTTCAGGTAGGCTTCATAAGTCGAGGCGCTGATCACCCCGATTTTTTTGCCAGACAAATCCTTGCCTGCCGTGATCTTGTTGTCATTTGCATTCACCACGATCACCGCCGGCGACTGGTAATACTCGACAGGGAAATCGAATACTTCGGCGCGGGCCTTGCTCGGGGTCATCGAGCACACGCAGATATCATAACGACCGTTCCAGTGACCGGCGGCGATGACATCCCAGGATGGCGTTTCCAGCTTGAGCTTCACGCCAAGACGTTGGGCAACCGCCTTGGCCACATCCACGTCAAACCCGTCCAACTGGTTTTGCTCGTTGAGAAAAGAGAACGGCGGATAGCTCTCCATCAGGACGCCGGTCAACTCGCCTTTTTGCGTGACGCGATCAAGGATGGCCCCTGCGGACGCTGTTGAGCAGAGAGTCAGCAAGGCCAGGCCAAGGGGTAAAAACGCTTTGCTTTTCAAAGACAAGTACTCCAATCAATCGAAAATAACTGATTAGATTAAAACGCAATATAAAAATCGTTAGTACTTGTTTTATGGAATAACAGGCTCATTTCAAGGTATATCAATCAGCACCGAATACACCGGCGTACGGACTCAAACAGCCGCCACACTCGCGCCATTGCCGCTCACCTCGAACTGCCCCACCAGCTTCTGCAGCTTGTTGGCATTGAGTCGCACCGTTTCGGCACTGTTTTGCAGCACCACCACGGTCTGGCGCATTTGCGTGGAGCAGTGGTCGACCTTCTTGATCGTCTTGCCGTAGTCGAGGCTGCGCGTGTTGAGCTGCTGAATGATCGCAAACATGCTCTCTACCGCCTGATGCAACTGCACGTTTTCCGAAGAGGCATCCTCGGCCAGGCGCAGGCTGTTATCGACGTCCTTGACGCCCTCCTCCATGAAGCTGACGGCTTTTTGCGTTTCGTTCTGCAAGCCTTCGACCATCTGCCGAATGTCATCGGCCGCCCGTGAGGTGCGTGAAGCGAGACTGCGTACCTCGTCGGCGACCACTGCAAAACCTCGCCCATGTTCCCCTGCGCGCGCGGCCTCGATGGCCGCATTGAGCGCCAGCAGATTGGTCTGGTTGGTGATGTCGCTGATCAGGCCGGTGATCTTGCCGATCTGGGTCATCCTGCTGTCGAGCAACTGCACACTCGAAGAAGAACGTTCGACCACATCGCGAATGGATTGCGTGCCTTGCTGCACGGCCAGAAATTGCTCGCGGGCACGGGTGACTACTTCATCCATCGCCTGTTTCATTTGTTCGGCGCTGGCAGAGGCCTGCTGGATCTCGCCCAGTTGGTCTTCGACGATCAGCATCATGCGATGCACCGCTTCGGAGACTTCGCTGGAAGTGTCACTGGCTTGCTGGCTGCGTCCGAGCATCATCTGATTGGTGGTGCCGACGTTGCTGCTGGCCTTCACCACTTGCCCTACCACCGAGTCCAGATGGTCGATGAAACTGTTGATCCAGCGCCCCATGTCGCCCGTCTCATCATTGGCCATGCGCTTGATGTCCAGGCGCTGACGCAGGTTACCCTCGCCTTCGGCAATGGTCCGGATCACGCCTGTCATCTCGTTCAACCTTGTCGCCAGGCGCTTGGGCCCGAGCCGGCTGAACAGGAGCGCGGCGCCAGCCATGCTCAAGACCTCGACGGCATCGATCATGCCCTGGTTCAGGCCACTGTAGTGCTGGACCAGGAAATTACAGGCGAACAGTCCGGTCATGGTCGCGATGTAGGGCTTCATCAAGCCATGGCTGAGCGAGCGCCGGCGGTAAACTTCCTCAAGGTCAGCCTCGCACATCATGCCCCAGCGGTCCGGTGACCCTGGCAACTGGAAGGTAACGCCCTTGCCCACCACTGGAATGTGCCGGTAGTCGGAGTAACCGGGATACGTCACGAAGAGGTTGGAGCCCTTACGGATAGTCTCGCGTACGCCGGGGTGCAGTTGTTGCGTCGCCGGGTCGGTGAAGCGCAGCTCAAGCTCGGTGTGCCGCTGGATCTGCACGGTCTTCCAGGGGGTGTGTACGCCACTCTTCAGATTTTCACCGTGGCTGAAGGTGCCGTCCTCGAAACGTGAACGTGACAATGCGGTACCGGGCTCAATGGCGGGATCGAAACGCGATTGCGCCATGAACAGGTAATTGTCACCCGACTCGGCAAAAATGTGCCCGGCCTCACGCTGGATAAGATCGCCCAACACATCGTTGGGTATGCGGCCGCAGAGGCAGCCCAGGACTTTTCCATCGACCCTCAGGGGCTGATAGAACATCAGCGTGACTTCATCAAAGAAGCGCGAAGACGAGGGGCCGATTTGCAAGGTCAGCGGATCGCTGTAAGGGCCATGCAGGAACGGCGCCTTCAATCCTTGCGCCAATGCGCGGGTGTGCTCCAGCCGAGCTTTGCCGCGCTGGCTCCAGGTTGAAACGATGACACTGCCGCTGGCGTCAACGACAAACAACTCCGAAAAATCCTCCGCCTGGACGAGCTTGTCCACCAACGATGTGCTGTCGAGGCTGGCGAAATCAGCACTCAGGTGTTGCGCCAGTTCCGCCAGGTGCTCCCACTTCTCGCGTGTCCAGTTCTGCAGCAACTGCACCCGGGTTTCAGCGATGGCTTCGAAGGTTTGCTCGATCACCGGATAAGCCGAGCGATTGAGCCAGCATGACCAGCCCATCGTGAGTTTTCCAGTCTTGCCGAACCAGGGTAGCCAGCGTTTTTCGTTGGCGGACAATTGCATGAAATTACTTGATAGCGACATCCAATTTACTCACCGCGACATTCAGATGGCATTTCGATAGCAAATACCAGGCCAGTTCGTGAGCAGGCTAATGAAAGGCGCTGCGGTTGCGCAAATCGATGCCCACGCAAAGCAATGTCTGGTGATGCCCAAGCGTCTCGCGAAAAAGAAAAGCTCTTACAAAAAAGATAGATCTGTCTGAAGGAATCTTCCGAAAAATCAAACAAAAAAACATGAGTCCTTGAAATTTCAAACATCAGAAAATATACATACACCTACACAACACAATCTCAAAATCACAGGGGGATTATGAAAAACGCCATATCACCGACAAGAAGTGAAAACTTTTCCGAATGGTATCAACAAGTCATCATCCAATCTGAACTGGCTGAAAACTCTCCCGTCAGAGGTTGCATGGTCATCCGCCCTTGGGGCTATGGCATATGGGAGCAGATTCAGATCGAGCTTGATCAAAAACTCAAAGACACCGGCCATGTGAACGCCTATTTCCCACTTTTGATCCCATTATCCTTTCTTCAAAAAGAAGCAGAACATGTCGACGGTTTTGCCAAGGAGTGCGCTGTCGTAACCCATCACCGCCTAGAACAGACACCAGATGGAAAACTCACTCCCACTGGCGAACTGGAAGAGCCTTTGATCATCAGGCCAACCAGCGAAACGGTGATCGGGGCCTCCTTTTCACGGTGGGTGCAAAGTTATCGGGATTTGCCGTTACTCATCAACCAGTGGGCTAATGTCCTGCGCTGGGAAATGCGTCCAAGGATCTTCCTGCGCACCTCGGAGTTTCTATGGCAGGAAGGCCACACCGTTCACGCCTCCAGGGAAGAGGCTTTGGACGAGACGCTAAAGATGCTGGATATATATGAGCGGTTTACTGTCGAGCACTTGGCTTTACCAGTGATCAAGGGCGAAAAGTGCTCATGGGAACGTTTCCCGGGCGCCGTCAGCACCTACACCATCGAGGCAATGATGCAGGACGGTAAGGCCTTGCAGGCAGGCACCTCACATTTCCTGGGACAAAATTTTGCCCGGGCATCAGACATTCGCTTTGTTAACAAGGATGGGATAAAAGAACTGGCCTGGACCACTTCGTGGGGCGTTTCAACGCGTTTAATTGGTGCCATGATCATGGCCCATGGTGATGACGATGGACTGGTGATCCCACCGTTGGTTGCACCGACACAGGTCACCATTGTGCCGATCGTACGCACTGAACAAGATGCTGAAGCCATTTATAACTACTGCGATAAATTGCAAAAGAAGCTCTCCCGAAAAACACTGAAGGGGCAAAACCTGCGTGTCAGCGTTGATAAACGGGATATAAATGGCGGCGAAAAAAAGTGGTATCACATCAAGCGCGGCGTACCTGTTCGAGTCGAAGTCGGGATTAAGGAACTGGAACGAAATATGGTCTCTTATGTGTGCAGAGACAACATCAAGAATACATTGAGCGCTGAGTTGGATAGCTTTGTTAAAGAGCTACCAAAAATTCTACAGTCTATTCAGACAGGCATGCTTGAAAGCGCAAGAAAAAAGCTGTCGGACAACACCGAAACAGTTACAACACTGGAAAACTTCAAACAAGCTTTCAAGCGTACGGACAAACTCAATACATTCGTCATTGCGCCTTTCATCGACGACGAGAAAGTTAAAAGAACCATTACTGATCTTGGTGTAACAGTTCGGTGCATCCCACTCGCTCAACCCAAGATCGCGACCGCGTGTTTATTTACAGGTCAAGCCACCCAGTCCTGGGCACTGTATGCGAAGTCATATTGATTTTTTATCAACTTCATTGCGACCGCGCAGTCCCCCGATGTGAAACGCGACATCGACGATCCCCTCAAGCGCTAGTTTGTAGTGCTTCCACCGCTTGTTCATCGGCCAAGCGGTAACCCAGGCACCGGTTTTGGGAGCCGAGAAAAACTCAGCCTCCCTGTCATCAAATGAAAAGAAAGTGTCGTCCGATGCGGGGTCGGCGCTCACGGGATACGCGTAGAACACATCGCGTATTTTTTGATTTACGTGTTCCAGACCATAATAAAAATCCGTATAGGGATCGCATTTTATGCGTGTGAATTTGCCCGTAACCGACCATGAAAGATTATTCCCTGCCGATCAACGCCTGATCTCCACTACCGATCTCGATAGCCGAATCACTTACTGCAACGACGCGTTTGTCGACATCAGCGGTTTCACCTACGACGAACTGGTTGGTCAGACGCATAATCTGGTCCGGCACCCCGACATGCCGCCCGGGGTATTCGTGCATATGTGGCACACCATCAAGCAAGGCAAGCCCTGGATGGGGATTGTGAAAAATCGTGCGAAGAATGGTGATTTCTATTGGGTCAGTGCCTACGTCACGCCCATCTATGAAAACGGCCGCCTGAGCGGTTACGAGTCGGTTCGTTCGGTGCCCAGTCGCGACCAGGTGCGCAGGGCTAGCGCGCTTTATGCAAGGATGCGCGCCGGCAAGCCGATCGTCGCGCTGAGTGCGCGGATTTTCCGGCCGCTGCAACAGGGTTGGCCATTACTGATGGCAACCACGGTTTCACTGCTGGCTGATCAGTGGCTGGAAAAAGCGGCGGCCCAAGGGGTGCTGGTCGTGAGCCTGGGGATTGCCTGGTTTCTGATCGTGTCCCGACAACGCAGCGCCATACAGCGCACCCTGGCCGAGCATCCGAAAGCTTTTGCCGATCGCTTGGTCGCACTCACCTACAGCGATAACCATGGTCCCCAGGGGCAACTGGACATGGCCATGCTCAGTGAGGAAGCCCGCTTGCAGACAGCC
The DNA here is from genome assembly GCF_029967975.1 of Pseudomonas sp. V98_8. Lineage (NCBI taxonomy): Bacteria > Pseudomonadati > Pseudomonadota > Gammaproteobacteria > Pseudomonadales > Pseudomonadaceae > Pseudomonas > Pseudomonas sp. V98_8. The sequence goes on along the minus strand of NZ_JASCAE010000042.1, from coordinate 2,088 downwards.
TTGAGTCGGCTCGTGGATGCCGGGGTCAGTGTCAAGGCCAAGGCGGCGCAATCATCCGAGTTGTCCGGCTTGCAAGCGCAGGCACTTGACCGCCAGCGCAGCGAAACCGATCAGTCCGCCGCCGCCATCTCACAGATGGCGGCCACCAATCAGCAGGTGACGCAAAACGTCATCAGCACCGCGCATGCCGCCTGCGAGGCGGACCAGTTGACCAGGGATGGCAGCGAATTGGCCGGACAAAGCCTGCGCGCCATGGAGGCCATGAACGCCGCCGTCAACGAAATCGCCCAGGCGGTCAATGCGTTGGCGAGCGAGACGCAGTCGATCGGCAGCGTCGTGGATGTCATCACGTCGATTGCCGAACAGACCAACCTGCTGGCGCTCAATGCGGCGATCGAGGCGGCCCGGGCAGGTGAGCAAGGTCGCGGTTTTGCCGTGGTTGCCGATGAGGTGCGATCCCTGGCCCAACGCACCCGCACCTCCACCGAACAGATCCACGGCATCATCGCTTCCCTGCACATCGGTGCCGATCGCGCAGTCACGACGGCCACCCGGGGTGAGCAGATTTCCCGCGACAGCATGCAGCGTGTCGAGGCGGTGCAGGCCGCCTTGGTCGGTATCAGCCAGGCCGTCAGCCGGATCACCGATATGAGCCAGCAGATGGCGTCGGCGTCGGAAGAGCAAAGTCACGTGACCGAAGATATCAATCAACAGATCACGCGAATTGCTCAATTGTGCGACCACAGTGCGGGGCAGGCCAAGCAAGGCGCGGCCATCAGCCAGGATCTTGAAGGGATGGCCGAGTACCTGCACAGCCTGGCCGAGCGATTTAACCGATAACCTAAAGCTCAGCGACGGGCGGGCTCTGACCGTCGCTGGTGCCCTTGACACGCGTTATGCAAATCCAAGGAACGACAGGACGACCGCGATAACCACCACCAGTCCGACGATGTAGATAATGTTGTTCATCAGTCCACCTCTCAATCTGAACAGGATTGAAAAACGCGGGTGCGATAACGTGCAGCTCATGCACCTTTGCTTGTCACTCCATTCGACAACGCTCAGGGCGCATTGTCCCAATCAGGCGCAGCAGGACCAATGGTCCGCGTTCACCTGACCTATGCTTCTATCCAGCCCACCACTTCGGACATCGCCATGCCTGCCGACGAAACCACGCTCCTCCAGAGCTGGCACCACAATGCCCACGCGTGGATCGAAGCCGTGCGCACCGGCGCCATTGAAAGCCGCCGCAATGTCACTGACCAGGCCATCCTGCTGGCGATAATGGGCCGCCAACCTGCGCGCGTGCTCGACCTCGGTTGTGGCGAGGGCTGGCTGTTGCGTGCATTGGCGGAACGAGGCATCGAGGCCGTCGGCGTGGACGGCGACGCTACGCTGGTCGAGTCAGCGCGCGCGGCCGGCGCCTCAACGGTGTACCTGGCCAGTTATGAAGAGCTGGCGGATTCGAAGGTTTGGATCGGCAGCGACTACGACCTGATCTGCGCCAACTTCGCCTTGCTGCACCAGGACATCATCCCCTTGCTCGCAGCCATGAACGCCCTGCTCGCCCCCGGCGGTGCGCTGGTGATCCAGACGCTGCATCCCTGGACCGTCGCTGCGGGCGACTATCAGGACGGCTGGCGGGAAGAGACTTTTGGCGGATTCGAGGGGCAGTGGCAACCGATGCCGTGGTACTTGCGAACCTTGTCCAGTTGGTTCAATGCGCTGGACATGGCCGGGTTCCGGCTGGCCGGACTGCAGGAGCCACAGCACCCGCAAAGCCCAGCGCCGCAGTCGTTGCTGTTGGTGGCTGAGCGGCGGGATGGTTTTGTTTAGAGGATTTTTCCAGTTTCATCGTGTGGCCGAGCCAGGAGCGCAGGGCCTGCGCATATTTTGACTGGGTGTATGAACTCGCCCCCACTGGGCAGAACATTCAAAAAGCCAATGTAGAGCAAAAGCTATGCGAGGCGGACTGACCTGATCGTTTTCATCCTGTGATGTTCCGCATCACGGTTGCGCACGGCTAAATTAACGCGTCGTCAGCGGAACGCGGAGCGTCCCTGGCGGCATTCCCACGCAGAGCGTGGG